>NZ_JADDIL010000008.1:0-157589 GCF_020826795.1 Microtetraspora sp. AC03309
ACGGTCGCCGGTCAGCTGCATTCCGTCGCCGGAGTCGCCGGCGAACCGGATGATCACGCGATCGAGTCGCTGAACCTGCTTGGTCACAGCTGCTCAGTCCTCCCCGACGCGCCAAGGCCGCCATGCCCGGCGCGCATTCCTCTATCCATGCCGGAGCTGTTTCCGGGCATCTGTTCCTCCAGTGATGAATGGTCGGGTCAACTCGACGTGCCGGTGGACGCCGACCGGCCTGATCGTCCGGCCGTCGTCCACCGGATGTCCGGCAGCAGGGCCTTCGGCGAGCGACCCTTGATGGCGCCCCACCACACGCCGTATCCGTAGGCGGCGTCGTCGAGACGGCGCGCGATCGCGAAACGGAACGGGTCGAGACGCGGTCGCGTGCGGCGATAGTCCCCCACCGTGTCCAGCACGGCCGCGGCGGCCACCGCCCGCCGCATCCTCCGGGAGAAGACGCATCCGACGGCGGCGAGGGGCCACCAGTGGCGGAGCAGCAGGCCCGTCGTCTGCCAGACGGCTGCGGCGGATCCGCTCGCCGTCAGGGACAAGGCGAACCGCACCGGGTGGTCGCTCCCCTCGACCTTCGCCGAGATGCGCGCCGCGGCCGCCGCGAAGATCACCGCGGCGACCGGCAGGGACCAGCGGCGCTGCGCGAGCAGCGCGAGAGCGAATCCGGCACTCCACGGGGCCAGCACGGCGGGCGCCACATCGCTGCCGTGCCGCTGGGCCAGCAGGTGCGCGCCCGTGCCGTAGAACGCCTTGCGCCCGAGCCAGTCGGAGACGGCCGTCCGGTGCTCGTGTCGCACGGTCGCACCGGGCTCGTAGCGGACCCGCCAGCCCCGCTCCGCGAGCCGCCACACCAGATCGACGTCCTCGCCGACGCGCATGTCGGCGCTGAAGCCGTCTTCGAGAGCGTCGACGCGGGCGACCAGGCAGGCGCTGGGGACCCAGGAGACGGGCGCGCGGGGCCGTACGGTCCCCGGGTCCGGCCCGAGGGCGAGAGAGGAACGGGCCTCCTCGTAGCGGCCGACCCAGCCTTCCGGCCGTCGAGCCACACGATCGTCAGGCAGGGCCAGCACGAGAGGGGCGGCCATCGCCACCCGGGAGTCGTTGAAGTGCCTGAGCAGGATCGACACCGTGTCCGGTTCGAGGACGATGTCGGAGTCCGTGAAGGCGACGAACGGGGTCGTGACCCGCCTGAGGCCCTCGTTGCGTGCGGCGGCGGGCCCGACGTTGACCGGCAGGGCGACGAGTTCGGCACGGTGGGCGGCGGCCACCTCGGCGACGGCCGCCCGATCGTGCGAGCAGTCGTCGACGACGATCACACGGTTGCGGTCGCCGATGCTGGTCAGCAGCCGATCCAGTGCGGCGGGGCGGTCGCGGACCGGTACGACGAACGTCACCTGGGACGCGTCGAGGCCGGGGAGCTCGGCCACGACGGGGTCGGCCATCCCGGTCTCCAGCAGCCGGTCGGCGAGCACGGCCGAGATGCGGTCGCGGACTCTGATCGTCCGGTCGGCGAGAAGTCTCCTGGCCGTCGGCGACAGGGTGACCATGCGAGTGGGGGCGCCGCCCACGAGCGTCCGCCCGCCGTCGCGGACGCGGACGTTGCGGTTCAGCCGGACGACGAAACCCTCGGGCAGGGGTGTGGTCACGGGGTGAATCCTCCGTCCGCCGAGATCACCGATCCGTTCACCACGCCGCCCTCACGGGAGCAGCAGAACGCGATGGCCTCGGCGATCTCGGTGGGGTCGATCAGTCGGCGGATGAGTTGGGAGGCGGCGAAGCCGTCGACACCGTCCAGGTCGTACAGGTCGGCGGTGGCGGCGAGCATGGGCGTGCGGGTCGAGCCGGGAGAGACGGCGGCCGCGGTCACACCGGTCCCCACCAGGTCGGCCGCCAGGCCGCGGACCAGCCCGGCCACCGCGTGTTTCGCGGCGTTGTAGGCGGACAGGTGGAACAGTCCGTGCGAGGCGGCGGCCGAAGCGACGGCGACGAACCGGCATCCCCTCGGATCGGGGCCGGCCAGCATGTGCGGGACGCACACCGCGGCGGTGTTCCACACGCCCATCACGTCGACCTCCCACAGGGACCGCAGGTGCGAGGGCGGGGTCCGCCACAACGGCAGGCCGCCGGCGATGACCGCCGCCGCGGCCACGGCGGCGTCCAGCCGGCCGAAGCGGTCGACGGCAAGCGAGGCCGCCGCCGCAAGCGCGTCTCGGTCGCGCACGTCCGCGACGTACGACAGGACCCGGCCGGGGTGCGCGTCCGCCAGCGCCATCAGGTCGTCGGCGGTGGCGAGCGGGTAGGCGACGCCCTCGGGACGCCCCGGCCCCTCCCCCGCGCACGAGTCGACCGCCACCACCCGGTACTCCCGGGAGGCAAGGGCGCTGACGGTGGCCGCGCCGATGCCCCGAGCCGCCCCGGTCACCAGCGCGACCCGCTCCGCCGGCGTCTCCCGGGCCGAAGTCGCTCCGATCGGTCCGCTCACCTGTGCCCCGCTCACTTGAGGTCCACTCACTTGGGTCGCTCACTTGAGGCCCGACGCCGCCGGGTCCGATGACAGGAGGCAACCGTGCCGGTCCACCTGCCCGTGCTCGACGCGGGCGACCACATCGCCGATCATCCGGGTCAGGATCCGCCGCCCCTCCCCGGCGGTGGCCGTGGTCGGATCGCCGAGCACGCCACAGGGCGACACA
Source organism: Microtetraspora sp. AC03309 (assembly GCF_020826795.1). Classification (NCBI taxonomy): domain Bacteria; kingdom Bacillati; phylum Actinomycetota; class Actinomycetes; order Streptosporangiales; family Streptosporangiaceae; genus Microtetraspora; species Microtetraspora sp. AC03309. Next base: position 2,697 of record NZ_JADDIL010000008.1, read on the forward strand.
CCGGCCACGCCCTCCGCCACGAGCCGGGGCATCAGGTCGGTGAGCGGGGTGCAGTTCCCCGCCTCGGCCTGGCCCATGCGCACCAGGCGCGGCGCCAGGTGCAGCATCAGGGACGTTTCGGCATGCCCCGCGTGCGCGTCCATCTCCTCGACCGCGCAGGGCACCCAGGCCGCGTCATGCCGTTCGTACCGCAGCTGCGAGATCGCGGCGGCGACCGTCGGCAGGTTGCCGCCGTGGCCGTTGACGAAGACGACGCGTCCGGCCCAGAGCGACAGGGACCGCACCAGCTCGACCAGCAGCGACCGCAGCGCCTCGTGCCCGATCGACGCGGTGCCGGAAAAGCCCTGGTGCTCGCCACTGGCGCCGTAGGCGACCGCGGGCGCCACCAGGAGCGCCCGGTCCGGCCGGGCGACGCGGAGACCGGCTGCCGCCCCCTCGGCCACCGCCATGGCGATGGTGGTGTCGGTGTGCAGCGGCAGGTGCGGGCCGTGCTGCTCGGTGGACCCCAGCGGCACCAACACCATCGGCGACGGCGGCAGCGCCGGCCACGGCAGGTCCGCCAGGTCGCGGCTCGTCATCGGTTCCACGGCGCTAGGAGTCTGCGCCGAACGCCCGGGTGAATCCGGGCGGGATCACCACGTCGCCGGGCGTCAGATCGTGGATCGACGCGCGGCCGAGCCCCAGCAGGGCCGAGTCGATCCCGCCGCGCACGATGTCGAGCACGTTCTCCACCCCGGCCTGGCCGTTCGCCGCCAGGCCCCACAGGTAGGCGCGCCCGATCATCACCGCCCTGGCGCCGAGCGCGAGCGCCTTGACCACGTCGCCGCCACGCCGTACACCGCCGTCCAGCAGCACTTCGACCTGGTCGCCGACCGCCTGCGCGATGCCCGGCAGCACCCGGATCGACGCAGGGGTGCCGTCCAGGTTGTTTCCACCGTGGTTGGACACCGAGATCGCCGTGACCCCCGCGTCGACAGCGCGCTTGGCGTCGTCGAGCCGGCAGATGCCCTTGAGCATGAACGGCCCGTCCCACTGCTCGCGCATCCATCGCACGTCCTCCCATGTGGCAGGCGGCGTGCCCATCCATTCGCCGTACGCGCCGAAGAACGTCGGGGCCGGCTGCCCGGCGTCGGCGAGGTTGGGGGTGGTCAGGTCCGGCAGCCGGCGCGTCCTGGCGTAGTCGAACAGCCACCCCGGACGGCTCAGCCCTTGCGGGGCGAACCGGACCATCGCCTTGAGGTTCAGCCGTTCGGGGATCCACGGGCTGCCCCAGTCCCGGCCGTTGGAGAACGACCAGTCGAGCGTGGCGATCAGGCCCTTGGCCCCGGCCGCGCGGGCCCGCTCCATCCGCCGCACCATGGAATCGCGGTCGCCCATCCAGTACATCTGGAAGAAGGTCCGCGGGTTGGCCGCGACGACCTCCTCCACCGGCTTGCTGGCGAACGAGCTCAGCCCCATGGCCGTCCCCCGTGCCGCGGCCGCGCGGGCGACCGCCACCTCCCCATCGGGATGCACCGCCTGCACCCCGGTCGGGGAGATGAGCACGGGCAGCGCGATCTCCTGGCCCATCACCGTCGTGGTCAGATCCCGCTTGGCGGGCAGGTCCGCCACATGCGGCGCGAAGCCGAGCTCGGCGAACGCGGCCGCGTTGTCGTCGTAGGTGACGCCCTTCTCCGACCCGGCCAGCAGCGCGCTGTACACCGACCTCGGCAGCCGCTTCCGAGCCCGGCGCTGCGCCTCGGCCACTGTCTCGAACCATGAGTTTCCGAACACGACAACCTCTCTCTACTGCGCGCCCGTGGAGGAACCCGCGGGTACGGTCAACCCGGCCAGCGGGCTTTCTGCGCAGGCGCGCACCGGCGGAGCGGCAGGGGCCGGCCCGGACCCGATCTGCAGCAGAACCGGCTCGGCCCGTCCCGGGCGGACGGGCTGCCGCGGAACAGTGCGATGGGAATGGTCCTGACCGGGCTTGGGCGCCATGCGTCCGGCGGCCGCGAGCGCCTGCTCGGCGTGGCCCTGCACGCACTCCGGATCGGGGCCGTCCAGCGGCAGGCCCGTGAAGAACTTCGCCGCCATGCATCCGCCACGGCAGGAGTCGAAGAAGTGGCAGCTCGTGCAGGCGCCGGAGGTCTGCGGGGACCGCAGCCCCCCGAACAGCTCCGAGGTGCGCCAGACCCCGGCGAACCCGCCGTCATTCAGCACGTTGCCGGCGTGGAACGTGTCGTGGATCGCGAACGGGCACGCGTAGACGTCCCCGACCGGGTCGATCAGGCAGACCACCCGGCCCGCCCCACACAGGTTCAGCCCCGGCAACGTCTCGCCGTATCCGGCGAGGTGGAAGAACGAGTCGCCGGTGAGGACGTTCTCCCCTGCCCGCAGCAACCACTCGTACAGCTCACGCTGCTGTGCGGCCGTGGGGTGCAGCTCATCCCACACGTCCGCGCCGCGGCCGGACGGGCGCAGCCGGGTCAGCCGCAACGTCGCCCCGCGCGCGTCGGCGATCGCCTTGAACTCGTCGAGCTGGCCCACGTTCTCGCGGGTCACCACCACCGACACCTTCGCGTCGGCGAACCCGGCCTCGGCCAGGTTGTCCAGCGCCCGCATCGCCGTCGCGTACGACCCGCGGCCGCGCACCCGGTCGTTGACCTCGGCGGTGGCGCCGTCGAGCGAGACCTGCACGTCGACGTAGTCGGTGGACGCCAGGAACCGCGCACGCTCGGGGGTGATGCGCACTCCGTTGGTGGAGAACTTCACCCCGACCTGATTGGCCACGGCGTACTCCAGCAGGTGCCAGAAGTCCGGCCGGACCGTCGGCTCGCCACCGCCGATGTTGACGTAGAAGACCTGCATGGCCCGCAGCTCGTCGATCACCGCCTCGCACTGTGCGGTGGTCAGCTCCCGGGGATCGCGCCGGCCTGAGGACGACAGGCAGTGCACGCACGACAGGTTGCACGCGTACGTCAGCTCCCAGGTCAGGCAGATCGGCGCGGCCAGGCCGTACTCGAACCGCTCGACGAGCGACCCGGTCGCCGACCCGGCCCGTCCGGCGGGCGAGACGGTCCGGAGGGCGGCGGCCGGTTCCAGGGGGGCGGCCGCCGTCTCGCGGGCCGTACGCGGACGGATCATGTCGGCGGACGCCAGGCCGCGCAGCGCCTCGGCGTACGCCGGCCACTGGTCGGCGGGCACCTCGGCACCGCGCAACGCGCCTCGCGCGTCCGCGTGGGAGCCGAGGCCGCGCACGACCGCGACCAGCTCCCGGCGCTTGAGGAAGGTCAGCCGCCGGTTGCCGAAGTGGTACGCCAGCGCACCGAACGGCTCCGGCCGCAACGCCACACTGGGAGACAGCTCCCATGCCTCGTCGAGCGGGTTCGTCATCACTTGATCCGACCGCCGATCAGTAGACGCCGCACATGCCGTCGATCGACACCTCTTCGATCAGCGTCTCCGCCGTCACCTCCTCGGGGGCGATCTCGTTCGCGTGCGGCGTGGCCGGGATGGTGCTGTCTCGCATGACGACTCCTCGACTGATGCCGTATTAACGGCACCGAATGCAGAAACTTTTAAACATTTAAGGGCATCGAGTGCCAAAAGGGAAGCCCCGACGGCTGATAGCTTTACGTTCCTGTGACCAGCCCATCCGCACACCAGCGGGGTCGCCCCCCGACAACCGACCACTCCGCGATCGAACAGGCGGCGTTCCGCCTCTTCGGCGAGCGCGGGTTCGAGGAGACCACGGTCGACGCCATCGCCGAGGCGGCCGGCATCGGCAGGCGGACGCTGTTCCGCTACTACCCCTCCAAGAACGACATCCCCTGGGGGCGGTTCGAGGCCGGCCTGGTCCGCCTGCATGCCCATCTGGCGGCCTCCCCGCCCGACGTCCCGCTGTACGAGGCGGTGCACCGGGCCATCCTCGATTTCAACCACCTGGACGAAGCCGCGATCCCGCAACATCGCCAGCGGATGCGGCTGCTGCTCACCACTCCGGCGTTGCAGGCCCACTCGGCGCTCAAGTACGCCGCATGGCGGAACGTCATCACCGAGTACGTCGCCGGGAGATGCGGAACGACCGCCGACGCCCTGCTGCCGCGCACCATCGGGCATGTGAGCCTGGCACTGGCGCTCTCGGCGTACGAGCAGTGGCTGGAGGACGAGGACAGCTCACTCCCCCGGCTCCTCGACTCCTCGCTGGGCGGCCTCCGCAGCTACCTGACCCGCCCGTAGCGCTCCGGCCGGCGATCAGGCGATGTGGTCGATCAAACCCCAGGCCAGGGCGGTCTCCGCGTCGACCGGCAGACCGGACAGGGCCAGGTCGAGGGCCCGCCAGCGGCCGATGCGCCGGGGGATGCCGACCGTGCCGCCCGCGCCGGGGATCAGCCCCATCCCCACCTCGGGCAGCCGGAACGTGGTCCGGCGGTCCGCCACGACGGTCCCGGCGAAGGCGGGCAGCTCGATCCCCGCGCCGACACAGCTCCCGTGCACCCGCACCTCGATCCGCGGCGCGAGTTCGTGCATGAGCCGGCCGGCGCCCGCCCGGGTGCGTATCAGGTGAGCGGTGGCGAGGTCGGGGGCGGTGCCGAACTCGTCGAGGTCTCCGCCCGAGCAGAAGGACGGCCCGGCCCCGTCAAGCACCACCCGGACGACCGTGTCGTCGAACACGGCGATGCGCAGGGCGTCGACCAGGGCGTCGCGCACTTCCTTGCCGTAGGCGTTGCGCCGCTCCGGCCGGTTCAGCGTGATCAGCAGCCGGTCGCCGTCCCGGTCCACCAGCACCGGATCGTGGACGACCGGCGGGACGTCGCGACGACGGCGGCCATCGAGCCAGCGGCGGAACTCCGGCCCGCCGAGCAGCGTCGAGTAGGCGAACGACTCCACATCCAGCGCGCGGCCGACCGTGAGCGTCGCTCCCGCCCTGAGCACCTGCCCGAGGACCGTCGACGCGTGCGGATTGCGTGTCGCCGCCGCGGAGAGGACGAACAGCCGCTCCTCCGGATCGCGAACCGTGACGCACTCCCGCACGGCCCCATCGGCTGCCCCGGCGAGGGTGACATCCAGCGCGCCAAGGAGTGCGGCTGTCCGCGCGGGCGGCGGCCCCGCGGCGATGCCGACCAGGAGCCGATCCCGGACCGCGGCCCGCGCCACGGCCCGGTCCAGGGTCACGGCGTCCGCCGCACCGTCCAGCCGTACGGCCATGAGCGGATCGGAGATCCGGCCCTCCGCGTCGAGCAGCGGCCCGTCGGCGGCGCCGTCCGCGAGGTCGGCGACGGACAGGATCGGCAGGTCACTCATCGGCGCCCACCGTCGGGCGGGTCATCATGCTCACCTCTCCCGTGCCCAGCGGACCCGCGTCTCCCCGGGGAGGAACCTGTCCGGGACCGGGTCTGTCTCGGCACCGGCCTGTCTCAGCACCGGCGGAGTCGGACACGTCCGGAAGTGTATCTTCGGGGCGTGCCGACAGACGCCCATAATGTCCGCAATGACCGACATGTCAATGCCGACCGGGTCGGCGACGATCCGGTGGCCGACTGGGCGAGCAGCGGGCTTGTCGCGCTCACCGGCAGAGCGGACGGGCCGCCGCTGGTACCGCCGGGCCGGGCCGCGAGCGTGGCCCGCGCGTTGTCGGACCGGTTCGCCGAGCTCACATCGGGGTCACCGGACAGTACGACCGCCCGTACGGCTCGGGTGGACGGGGCGGTCCTGGACGGGGCGGTCCGGCTGGACGGGGCGGCCCTGCTCGCCGAGCGGGCGGCGTTCACCGGCCACCGGCGTCGCGGCACGGTGTCGGCGGGCGGCGCCTGCCGGCTCCTGCCCACCGCGGACGGCTGGGCGGCGGTCTCCTGCGCCCGCCCCGACGATCCCGCACTGCTGGGCGCCCTGACCTGCTCCGATGTAGGAGAAGACCCGTGGCCCGCGGTCACCGGCTGGCTGCGCGAGCACACGGGCGCCGAGCTCGCCGAGCGGGCCGGACTGCTCGGCGTCGCGGCCGGACCGGTCCGGCCGCCGACCAGTCCGCCGACCAGTCCGCCGACGCTGCCGCGGCCGTTGCGGCCCCGTCCGCTCGCCGGGCTTCTGGTGGTCGACTTCAGCGCGCTGTGGGCCGGGCCGCTCTGCGCCCACCTGCTCGGCCTCGCCGGCGCGCGGATCGTCAAGGTGGAGACTCCCCAGCGGCCGGACGGCGCGCGTCGCGGGAACGCCGAGTTCTACCGGCTGCTGCACGCGGGCCATCACTCGGTCGTCCTCGATCCGGCCACCCCACGCGGACGACACGCGCTGGCCGACCTGGTCGACGCGGCCGACATCGTCATCGAGGCTTCCCGGCCCCGTGCGCTCGCGGGCTTCGGGCTCGACGCCGAGGCCGCGGTGGCGGCCGGAACCACCTGGGTGTCGATCACGGCGTACGGCCGGGCGTACGGCCGGATCGGCTTCGGCGACGACGTCGCCGCCGCGAGCGGCCTCGTCGCACGGGACACCGACGGCACTCCGGTGTTCTGTGGTGACGCGATCGCCGATCCGCTCACCGGGCTGACCGCCGCCGTCCTCGCCGCGACCGCGCCCGCCGACGGCGCGGGTGTGCTCTGGGACATCGCCATGTCGGATGTCGTCGCCGCGACCCTGACGCCCCGCGACCCGACCCTGACGCCCCGCGATCCGACCCCGGCCCCCGGCGGCACGGCGCCGCGCTCCCCCGCCCCGCGCCGGCGGAACGGCGAATGGGTGGTGGACACCTCGTCCGGCCGGGTTCCGGTCGCCGCGCCCCGGCGGCGGCGGGCCCGTGGACGGGCGCCGGACAGCGGGGAGCACACAGTCGAGGTGCTGCGAGAACTCGGAATCCCGGTGCCATGACCTCCGCCGCCGACGGGAGCGGGGTGAGAGGTGTGCTGCTGCGCGACGCGGAGCTCGACGGCCGCACCCGCGTCGATGTACGCGTCCACGACGGCCTGGTCACGGAGATCGGCTCCGGCCTCACCCGGCGCCCCGGGGAGGTCGAGCACGACTGCCGGGGCGGGGCGCTGCTGCCCGGGCTCTGCGACCACCATCTCCACCTGAACGCCCTGGCCGCGCTGGACCGCTCCGTACGCTGTGGACCGCCGGAGGTGACCGATCGCGACGGCCTCGCCGCGGCGCTCACAGCGGCCCGCCCTGACGGAAACGGCTGGATCCGCGGCGTCGGGTACGTCGAGACCGTCGCCGGGGATCTCGACGCCGCCGCCCTCGATCACCTGCATCCGCACCGGCCGGTGCGGATCCAGCACCGCAGCGGCGCCCTCTGGATGCTCAACACCGCCGCCCTGGCGGCGGCCGGCATCGGTCCCGGGGATCGCCCCGGGATCGAGCGGGACCACGACGGCGCCGCGACCGGGCGGCTTTGGCGGGCCGACGACTGGCTGCGCGAACGGCTGCCGCCCGCCGGACCACCGGATCTCGCCTCGGTGGGCGCCGCCCTCACCCGTCTCGGCATCACCGCGGTCACCGACGCCACCCCCGACCTCGACGCCGACGCGGTCGCGGCGATCACCGCGGCCATGCGCGGGGGCGCGCTTCCCCAGCGGGTGCACCTGCTCGGCGCGCCGCTGGCGCCCCCTTCCAGCGGCCCGGCCCCCGATGACGGAGAAGGCCGCCTGCCCACGGCCGGGCCGCACAAGATCGTGATAGCCGACTCGGGGCTGCCCTCCCTCGATGATCTCACCGAGCGAATCCGCGCCGCGCACGCGGCCGGGCGCGCGATCGCCGCGCACTGTGTCACCCGCGAGGCGCTGGTCATCCTGCTCGCCGCCCTCGGCGAGGCGGGCGTACGGCCCGGCGACCGCGTCGAGCACGCCGCGCTCGTCCCGCCCGAACTCGTCCCCGAACTGGCCCGCCGAGGCCTGCGCGTGGTGACCCAGCCCGGGTTCCTCGCCCACCGGGGCGACGACTACCTGCGCGACCTCCCCGCATACGACCACGTCGACCTCTACCGCTGCGCGTCCCTCGTCCGGGCCGGGGTCCCGCTGGCCCTGTCGAGCGACGCGCCGTACGGCCCTCTCGACCCCTGGACGGTGATCGGCGCCGCAGTGCGACGCCGCACCCCGGCCGGGCGGGTGGCGGGCCCGGCGGAACGCCTCACACCAGCCCGCGCCCTCGACGCCTACCTCGCCCCGCCCGACGATCCGGGCGGACCCGCTCGGCGGGTACGGCCGGGCCTGCCCGCCGACCTCGTGCTGTTGCGTGTACCCCTGGCGGCAGCGCTCAACGAACTCGCGTCCGGGCTCGTCCGCTCCGTGCTCATCGACGGCCGTTTCGCGGTCCGATGAGACGTCGCGGGGACGAACCTGATGTAGATACTTGTGAATCTATCAAATAATGGTGATAGAGTTGGTCCAGCTCAACCCGGCTGTCGCGGATGGCACGCGGATCCGTGGACACCGTCCGGAACGCATTGAACGTCGACTGTCTGGAGGCCGAGGATGGTCGCTGTCCCGAGAGCTCTTCCAGGCGGGCTGACGCCGCCCGCACTCGCGGATCCGCGTGTGGGGGGCGGCGCTAAAGTAGCTGGTGCCCCGATCACTTCGGCGCCGACCCCGCCGGCCGAGACGTGCCCGCCGCACCGTAGCCGCAGTACCGGGGCCATCGCACCCGGCGCCTGACGGAGGAGATATCGATGAGCTCGAGCTCGGACGATGCGGTTCTGCTGGACAAGCCCGCGCCCGGCGTCCGGCTGATCACTCTCAATCGGCCGCAGGTGCGCAACGCGATGACCACCGAGGTCACCGCCGCGTGGGCGGCGGCGATGACCGAGCTCGCCGGGGATCCGGACGTCCGCGTGCTCGTGGTCACCGGCGCCGGGAGCTCGTTCTGTTCCGGCGCCGACCTGTCCTGGCTGGATCAGGGATCGTCCCAGGACAACACGCCGGACAAGATGCGTGACCGGATGCTCCCGTTCTACCGCACCTGGCTCTCTCCTCGGGAGCTGCCCTTCCCCGTGATCGCGGCCGTCAACGGGCCGGCGATCGGGGCCGGACTCTGCGCCGCCCTCGCCTGCGACCTCCGGTACGCCGCCGCCACGGCGCGTTTCAGCGCGCCTTTCATCTACCTGGGCACACACGGCGGGATGGCCGCCACCTGGCTGCTCCCCGAGGCGATCGGGGTCCCCCGTGCCCGCGATCTTCTCTACACGGGCCGGGAACTGAGCGCGGAGGAAGCCCTCGAATGGGGGCTCGTCTCGGCGGTGGTGGACGACGTCCTCGACCACTCCATCAAGATGGCGCAGCACATCGCCACCGCCGCACCGATCGCCACCCGCCTCACCAAGGCCGGACTCGAACAGTCGGCCAACGGACTGGCCGCCTCGCTCCAGTGGGAGGCGTTGGCGCAGCCGGTCACTCTGGCCACCTCCGACGTCCACGAGGGGATCCAGGCGAAGCGGGAACGGCGCCCCCCCACGTTCACCGGTAGGTGATCACTACGGTGAGCTCAGGAACCGAAGTCCTCAAAGCCCTCGCCGACCCCGTCAGGTGGCAGATCGTCTGCCAGATGGCCATGGTGGACGAGCTCGCCCGCAACACCCTCGAAGACACGCTGCCCGTCTCCAAGCCCACGATCTCCTACCACACCAAGCTTCTGATCCAGGCGGGCCTGGTGGACGTCCGCAAGGAAGGGCGCAACTCCTACTACACCTTGCGCCGCCGGGTGCTGCGGGACCTCATGGACGAACTCCGGACGCTGGCGCCCGGGCCGCGCCCGGTCCAGCATGCCCCGGCGCGCGTCGACGCAGCGGGGCGGGAACTCGTCCTGCTGACCTGGTGATCCATCCCATAGATCTTCTCGGGGCCGGCGCGGCGGCCCCGGCTGCCGGTGCGCCGGACGACGACGCACATCACGTGAGGAGCCTCCTCGTGGACAACCGCACCCTGCACCCCCGGCGGGGTCCGCACAATCCGCTGCGGACTCCCTCGACCCGCCTGCCCGGCTCGGTCCGCCGTACCGCCACGCTCGACACCCTCCGGCCCGAGGGGCTGACCGGTCCGCTGCACCTGCGCGGCGCCGCCCGCGACCTCGTGACGGACGCCGACGGGAACGGCACGGTGAGCGGGCGTGCGGCGCTCACCGCCGAGGTCGACTTCATGGGAGGACGCACGATGACCGCGCTGCGCTCCGACCCGGACGAATCCCGGCTGCGAGGACTTGTGGGCACCCAGACGTGGCGCGGTTTCAGGTCGACACTCGCCGATGTCGTTCCCGATCATGTGCGGTCCGCGTCGCTGCTCCACCTGATGCTCGACGACGTCCCTGTGGCCGCGCTCGTCTCCGGGCACGCCATGATCTCCGCCGGTGTCCGTCCGAGTCCTGCCGGGCACCGCTACCGGCCCACCTCGGATCTCTGCTCGGGCTGGCGGACCGGCGGGACCATCATGGTCGAGATCGATCGCTCCGGTTTCCCGCCGAACGTCGTCGGACCGCAGGCACCGAGCCTGCTGAGCGCGTCGGACGCGCTCGCCTGGCACGACCTTCCCGGGCTGCCGCCGCATTCGATGCGCCGGTCGCGCTGCCTCGATCTGCAGCGCGACGGGTCGGATCTGCTGCTGGAGAGCCACTTCAGGGACAGTCACGTCGACGCGGACGGCTTCGAGGAGGTCGTGCATGAGTACCGGGTCTCCGTGTGGGTGGACTCCGTGACGCTGACCGTACTGGAGGTCGCCACGACGGCACACGTACTGCCCTTCGTGGAATGCCCCCCTGCGACCGGCAGCGGTGACCGGCTGGTCGGCGTGCCCGTCGCGGAGCTCCGCGCCCACGTACGGCAGAACCTTAAGGGGATCGGCACCTGCACCCACCTCAACGACCAGTACCGGTCGCTGGCGGACCTTCCTGCCCTGCTCTCCCAACTGCCGGAGTGACCGGTTCGAAGGCGTGACGCGGTTCGAAGGAATGACGCCGACGCCCCGGGGACGCCCGACCATCGGGTGCGTCACCGGGGCGGTGGGCGGAAGAGCCCCGGCCCGGTCGGCCGAGCCGGGGGCATGAGGCGTGTACGCCGGATCCGGTCCGGGCTCAGATCATCCTCGCGGCCGGGCACCCGGCCGCCAGAAGACGGCCAGCAGGAGCAGGCCTCCGCCTCCGCCGGCGACCGCCGCCACGGCCAGGCCGAGCGGACCGTCCAGGCCGAGTCCCACGAGGTGGTCCACGGACCAGCGGCCCGGGCCGAGTGCCGCGAGGCCGCACGCGGCCAGGATGATCAACAGGACGTACTCGTACCCTTCCCCGGGCCGGAAGATGAAATATCCGTTTTTGATGTGGTTGGCTATCAAGGCCACCGTCATGGTTCCGACCACCATGGCGGCTGCCAGGGCGTTGAGCAGGCCGATGAGCAGCAGGGCGCCGGCTCCCAGCTCGGTGAGCGTCGCCAGCAGGGCGTGCAGACGTCCCGGGCGGATGCCGATGGACTCGAACCACCGAGCCGTTCCCGGGAGCCTGCCGCCCCCGAACGCGTGGTTCCAGCCATGAGCGATCATCGTGGTACCCAGGGCCACCCTCAGCACGGTCGCGGCCAGATCGATTTCAATCAACGTGACTCCCCAGTCGTGCCGCGTCCAGCCTGTGCGAGCACGGCGCCACGGTCCGCGCCGGACTCGACCAGCGAGCGGTAGCGCACGAAGAGGGCCGGAGCGCCGAATGACGCGACGCCGGTCAGCGCGCCGTCAATGAAGTAGCCGACGACGGTGCCCTTGACGGCGCCGCCCTCGATGCCCCCGCCGTGCAGGGTGACCACCTCGTCCGCCGTACTCGTCCGCCCGATCGTCTGGACCTTCAGGTCGAACTGGTCGGACCACACGTAGGGCGGCTTGGCCGCGGGGAGCCGGGTTCCCAGAATGTCGCAGGCCACCTTCGCGGCCTGGTCGATCGTCGTGGTCCAGTGCTCACTGCGACGATGGTCTCCGGCAACCGGATCCCACCAGGCCGCGGCGTCTCCCACGGCCCAGACGCCGTCCGTGCCGACGACGCGGCCGCGGTCATCGCACGCCAGTCCGTTCCGGTTCCGTAGTCCCGCTCCGTCGAGCCACGCCAGGTCCGGTGTCGCGCCGACGCTGACGAGGACGACATCGGCCGACAGCACGGCCCCGTCCTCCAACTCGACCGTGTGGTCGTCGACCAGGCGGGCGATCCGCGCCCCGCAGCGCAGGTCGGCCCCCGCCTCGGTGAACAACCGCGCCGCGAGCGCGCCGACCTGTCTCCCCAGTGCCCGCTCGCACGGTACGGGCGCCGCCTCGAGCACGGTGACCGCGATGTCCCTGCGGCGGGCGGCGCAGGCGACCTCCGCCCCGATGAAGCCGGCGCCCACGATGATCAGCGAGCGGGCGGAGTCGAGCGCCTTCCGCAGGGCCAGGGCGTCGTCGAGGGTGCGAAGCGTCACCACCCCGTCCGGCTGGCCCGGCAGCCTGCGGGGAACCACACCCGTCGCGATCACGATGGCGTCACCGGTGACGCCGCCGCCGTCGTCCAAGTCGACGGTCGTACCGCGCAGCGCGACCGCCCGGGTGCCCAGGCGCGCCGACACGTCCAGCTCGGCCAGGCCGGCACCGTCGCGCAGGATCACCCGCTCCGGCTCCCAGAGGCCGTTCAGGATCTGCTTCGACAGCGGTGGGCGGTCGTACGGCACGTGCCGCTCGGCGCCGACCAGCGTGATCGGGCCGAGGTGACCACCCGAGCGCAGCTGTTCGATCGTGCGCAGGCCGCCGAGCCCGGCGCCCACGACCACGACGTGATGGGATGCCGACATCACGTCAGTCCGACGCGGGCAGGGGCTTGGCGCTCTTCTGCACCACCTCCGTGCCGTCGACGGCCACGGAATGCTCACCACCCTGGACGCAGAGCAGCTCCACGTCGGTCCCGTCCACGGTGTAGCGCTTGCCCAGCTGGAGGCCCGAACCGTTCGGGCCCCCGACGGCCGGCACTCGCTCGCCCGGCGCGTCCGGCGACATCTCATGACCACCACAGGTGACCGAAAGGTCCTGGTCAGTGCATCGGACCACCACCAGTCCCGTGGTGTCCACAAGGCTCTTCAAGGTCTGTCCCACTCGCAGTTTCATCGCGCGCTCCTTATTTCTCCATCCGTACAGACACACAGGACGACGAGGCCCTGATCATGGAACGACGAGCCCGACGAGCTTCACGTCGAGGTACTCGTCGATGCCCTGGGCTCCGCCCTCACGGCCCACCCCGCTGATCCCCACGCCGCCGAACGGCGCCGCGGCCGCCGTGGGGTTGATGTCGTTGACCCCGACGATGCCGAACCGCAACGCCTCGGAGACGCGCACGGCACGCCCCAGGTCGTTGGTGTACACGTACGACGCGAGGCCGTACTCGGTGTCGTTGGCTTTCCGCACGGCCTCGTCCTCGTCGTCGAACGGGATGATCGCCGCCACCGGGCCGAAAGTCTCCTCGTGATAGATCCGCATGGATTCGTCGACGTCGGCCAGGACGGTGGGTGCGTAGAACCTGCCCGCGCCGAGGCCGCCCTCCGTCAGCCGCCGCCCCCCGGCCAGCAGGCGCGCGCCCTTCGCCACGGCATCCTCGACCTGTCCGGCCACCTTCTCCAGCGCCGCGTCGTCGACCAGCGGGCCGATGCTCACCCCCGGCCGGTCGCCGGGCCCGGCGACCATCCCGCCGACCCGGGCCACCAGCTCGTCGGTGAAGGCGTCGAGGACGGACCGCTGGACGAAGATGCGGTTGGGGCAGATGCAGGCCTGCCCGGTGTTGAGGAATTTCACCAGGGCGGCCCCCTTGGCCGCGTGGGCGGGATCCGCGTCGTCGAAGACCAGCATCGGCGCGTGCCCGCCCAGCTCCATCGAGACCCGCTTCATCGTCGCCGCCGCCCTGGCGGTCAGCTCCTTTCCGACCTCGGTGGAGCCGGTGAAGGTGAGCTTCCGCACAGCGGGCGAGTCGAGCAGCCGGTCCCCCACCTCCCGTGGCCGGCTGGTGGTGACGAGGTTCGCCACCCCGGGCGGCAGTCCCGCCTCCTCCAGCAGCTCGAACACGGCGACCGCGCACAGCGGCGTCTGCTCTGCCGGCTTCAGCACGATGGAGCAGCCGACGGCCACGGCAGGCGCGACCTTCCGCGTGATCATCGAGATGGGGTAGTTCCACGGAGTGATCCCCGCCACCACCCCCACCGGCTGGCGCAGCACGGACAGCCGCTGGTCCGGGCGCGCGGAGGGGATGGAGCCGCCGTAGACCCGCTTGGCCTCCTCGGCGAACCAGCTGAGGAAGTCGGCGGCGTAGCGAACCTCGTTCTTGGCGGCCTTCAGCGGCTTGCCCTGTTCGAGGGTCATGAGCCCGGCGAGGTCGTCCAGCCGCTCCATCATCAATGCGTGGGCGGCCCACAGGACTTCCGCCCGCCGGTAGGCGGTCTCCCTGCTCCAGGAAGCGAAGGCCTCCTTCGCCGCGGCGATCGCGCGGTCGGTCTCCGCGGCCCCGGCGTCCGACGCCTGGCCGATGAGCTCACCGGTGCTGGGATCGGTGACATCGAAGGTACGCCCGCCGTCGGCCGGCTGCCACTTGCCGTCGATGAACAGGGTGTCCCCGTCCCGCACACCTGCTCCATTTGACATCTACGCGTTCCTCACATCGTCAATTGCCGGGGTGCTCGAAAGCGGCACCGTCGTGTGATCAGCCATCCGACCGCAGCAGCATGACCCCGCTGGGGGTCAGGCCCCCGCTGCTCACCACGGCCACGCGGGCGCCCTCGACCTGCCGGGCCCCTCCCTCGCCGCGGAGCTGCACGACCGCCTCGTGGAGGAGGCCCATGCCATGGGTGCGTCCGTGCGACAGCTGCCCTCCGTGGGTGTTCAGCGGCAGCACGCCGTCCCTGGCGATGTTCTTCCCGCCGTCGAGGAAGTCCTTGGCCTCGCCGATCCCGCAGAAGCCCAGTGCCTCGATCCAGGACAGACAGTTGAACGTGAAGCCGTCGTAGAGCTCGGCCACGTCCACGTCGCCGGGTCGCAGCGTCGTGCGGCTCCACAGATGCGCCGCCGGTCCCAGGACCTGGGGCTCGTGCGTCGACGTGCTCTGGTCCCACTCCAGCCGCTCGATGATCTGGGTGCCGACCGCCTCCACCCGGACCGGCCGTACCCGTAGGTCGCCGGCCGTCTCCGCGGCGGAGACGACGACGGCGACCGCGGCGTCACAGGGGACGTCGCAGTCGTACAGCCCGAACGGCGTGGTGATCATCCGGGCGCTCAGGTAGTCGTCCATCGTCAGCGGCTCGCGGTAGACCGCCGTGGGGTTGAGTGCCGCGTTGGCCCGCTGGTTGAGTGCGATCCAGCCGAGCGTCTCGCGGGTGGTCCCGTAGCGGTGGAAGTGCCGCTGCGCGGTCTGCGCGAGGACGTGCGCGGCCGACGTCGCCCCGAACGGCATGCCCCATCCCATGTCGCCGGCGACCCGCCCGAATCCTCCCCCGCCCAGCAGGCCCTGGCGCAGCAGGTGGTCGTGGGTCGACTGCCAGACGGTGCGGAAGCACAGCACGTGCCGAGCCAGCCCCGCGGAGACCGCCAGCATCGCCGCGATCACCGAGCCGCCCGGACCGAACGTCTCCCCGCCGCCGTTGAACCAGGTCGGGCGGATGCGCAGCGCCGCCTCCAGCGCCGTGATCCCGCCCTCCCCCATGCCGTGCTCCAGCCCGCCTCCGGGGTACGTCGAGAGCCCGTCGATGTCGTCCATCGTCAGGCCCGCCTCTGCCACGGCCGCCTGGCACGCCTCGACGGTCAGGGAGAGCGGGTCGACCATCAGCCTGCGGCCGATCGCCGAATGGCCGATGCCGGACAGGACGACGTCGTCCTCGAACTTCCGGCCGCGCGGAGCGGGCCGCACCAGGGTGCGGACCCGCTCCGCCGGCACCTCGTCCGGCGGGAGTGAAGCCGGCCGCGCGTACTGTTCCGGTGGCTCCGGCTGCTCGGCCGCGGGCCGGAACAGGGGCAGCCAGACGTCCTCCACCTGCTCGAAGGTGACCTCCATCCGCATTCCGAGCTGGAGATCGCCCTCCTCACAGTCCACCAGGCGGGTGGTCAGCCGGACGCGCGGGTCCTCCTCGACCGCCACCTGGGCGACGATGTACGGCGAGGGCAGCCCCGGCAGGTGGAACCGATGGCTGACGGTGAACCCGAACAGGGTGGCGAAGCCGGACACCGCGCGGACCCCGAGTCGCGAGCCACGGCAGTAGGGACACACCGGCTTCGGCGGGTGGATGAGCGCCGAACAGGACTCGCACTCCTGCAACCGGAGCCGGTCATCGGCGCCGGAGGTCCAGTAGAACTTGTTCCAGGGAGTGACGAACGGCAGCGGCCGGCCCTGCGCGCTCATCGCCCGGCCTCCCGCCTCGCCAGCCGGGTGACCTGCTCGGGGTCCGGCAGGCCGCCCGGCGCCAGGCCGGACGCGCCGCCCGGTGAGCCGGCCGTGGCGAAGAAGTCGGCGTTGATCTTCGTGAAGGAACTCCACTCCTCGGGGAGGTCCTCCTCGAAGTAGATGGCCCCGACGGGGCACACCGGCTCGCACGCCCCGCAGTCGACGCATTCGTCGGGCTGGATGTACGCCATCCGCTCGCCCTGGTAGATGCAGTCGACGGGGCACTCCTCCACGCACGCGCGGTCGAGGACGTCCACGCAGGGTTCGGCCACTATGTAGGCCACCACGCACTCCTTGGTTCTCAGGACTGAAGACGCAGCGCTCGCGGTCAGTTCGCGATCAGTTCGCGATCAGTTCGCGGTCAGTCGAGGTCAGTCGAGCTCCGCCCGCGCGGCGCGGACGGTGACCGGCTCGGCGAGCCGCTGCTCGTCGCAGATGCGCTGCATCCTGTCGATCGTCTCGGCGAGGCCGGCGCCCAGCCTCCTGCCCGGGGTGAAGGTCGCGGGCAGGTTCTTCATGCCGTTGATGACGCCGGTCGTGTCATAGTGGACCGCGCCACCCGGGGTGCAGACGTAGTCCGGCATCCGGTCCAGCACCGCGGTGAGCATGATCTTGAAGATGGCCCGCGCCACGTTCGACCCGATGCAGCGGTGGATGCCCAGCCCGAAGCTGCTGTGCCGGTTGCCGGTCCGGTCCAGGTGGATGGTGTGCGGGTCGGGGAAGACCTTCTCGTCCCGGTTGGCCATCGCCCAGGACAGCCAGAGCCGCTCCCCTTCCTTGAACCGGGTGCCGTTGATCTCGCAGTCCTGGGAGATCGTGCGTCCGTCGCCCACCGCCGGGGTGTAGAAGCGCAGGAATTCCTCGGTCGCGCTGTCGAGGAGCGTCTCCCGTTCCCGGCTGAGCCGCTCACGCTGGTCGGGGTGCTCGGACAGCCACTCCAGGGAGTGCGCGGTCAGCGCGGTCGTGGTGTCGAAGCCGCCGCCGATGAGCAGCATGACGACGCCGAGGATCTCCATGTCGTCGGGCCGGTAGCCGTTGATCTCGACGGTGACCAGCTCGTTGATCAGGCCGGGGCGGGGGTTGGCCCGGATCTCGTGGATGGTCTGCATCATGTGCATGCCCATCTGCAGCGAGAGCTGCTGCACCCGGGGGTAGTCCGGCGAGTCCGGCGGGGTGTAAACGGAGGCGTGCGTGGGCTCGCAGTAGATCTCCCAGTGCTTCAGCGGCATGCCGAGCATCGCCAGGGTGAGCACCGCGGGCACGACGTTGGCGAGGTCGTCGACGAAGTCGATCCGGCCGGTCTCGATGACCTCGTCGAGGCACGCCCTGGTCAGCTCCTCGACCACCGGCTTCCACCGTGCGACCGCCGCCGGCGACAGGTACGGGTTCAGCGCCTGGCGGTAGTAGCGCTGCTCCGGCGGGTCCATCTCCAGGAAGCCGCCCCGGGTCCGCCGCTCCGGATCGCGAACGTGCGGGATGCTGATCCCGACGTACCCCCGCTTGGTGCCGCTGATGTCGTTGTCGTTGGACAGCACGTCGGCTCGCCGGGCGACGTCGAACAGCTCCTTGTTGCCGCTGGCGAACCAGTAGCCCCCGTGGGTCTCGTTCCAGGCGACCGGACACTTCGCGTGGAACTCGTCCGCCAGCTGCTCGAAATCGATGCGGTACCGGGGGGAGTGCCGGTCCAGGCTGATGGTGTCCTTCTTGCGTTCCGCGTCCGGAACGTGCGTTTCTTCAGTGCTCACGGCGTGCTTCTCCAGCCCGAGGTCGGTGGGGGGTCAGAACAGCTGGATCGCCTGCTCCGGGCAGGACCTGGCGGCTTCCTTGGCCAGGTCCTCCTTCCCGGCGGGCACGTCCTCGCTGATGGCATATGAGTGGCCGTCCTCATCCCGCAGGGCGAAGAGGTCGGGCGCGATCATCGCGCACAGTGTGTGGCCCTGGCAGATCTGCGGATCGACGCGAACCTTCACTGGAGTCTCCTGGTGGATCAGAGGTGGAAGTCGTGGAACTCGAGGTGAGGACCCCGTTGTCGGCCCTCGGCCGCAGACCCGCTCACACGGTCTCGTGGCCAGGGCGGGCCGAGGGCCGACGCGACCTTCGCGTCCGGATCAGACGTGGAAGTCGTGGAACTTGAGGTACGACCCGCCGTCGACCCGCAGCTGCAGACCGGTCACGTAACGCGACTCGTCCGAGGCGAGGTAGACCACCGCGTTGCTGATGTCGAGCGGCTCGACGAAGGGGATGGGCATCGCCTGCTGGGCCGGGAAGGCCGGGAGCGCGTCCTCACGGGTGGGGTTCTCCAGGTCCGGCCGGAACGCCCGGTACATCGGCTCGCTGTTGAGCATGTCGGTGTTGCAGTTCGTCGGGTGCACGACGTTGGCCCGGATCATCCGCGGGGCGAGGTTGCGCGCGAGCTCGTGGACGAAGTCCGACAGCGCCCGCTTGGCGTAGGAGTAGCCGGCGCCGCCGGGGTCCACTCCCGGCTGGGCGACCGAGATGCCCGTCATGAACGCCGCCGCCGATCCGGTCGCGATGATCGAGCCGCCCTCGGTGAGGTGCGGAATCGACGCGTGGATGGCGTTGATGACGCCGAGCAGGTTGGTGTCGATCACATCGGTCCACGCCTGCATCGCCGGCTCACCGCCCAGCGGCATGATGCCGGCCTGGGCGACCACCACGTCGAGCCTGCCCAGCTCGGCGATGCCCTGCTCCAGCGCGGCGGCCAGCTGCGCCCGGTCGCGCACGTCGGCCTCGACCGCCACGATCCGCCGGCCGTGCTGCTCCACCAGCCGGACGGTCTCCTTCAGGTCGTCCGAGCTGGCCAGCGAGTACTTGTTCGTCGGCAGGTCGCGGCAGATGTCGACGGCGATGATGTCGGCGCCTTCCTCGGCCAGCCGGACCGCGTGGCTGCGGCCCTGGCCGCGCGCGGCACCGGTGATGAAGGCGACCTTGCCCTCTACTCGACCCATGATGGAACCTCTTTCCTGGTTGTCGTCAGCGCCGATTCAGCCGGCGGCCGCGAGAAAAGCGATGGTCTTGACCTCGAGGAAGTCCTCCAGGCCCTCGGTCCCCCACTCGCGGCCGAGGCCGCTCTGCTTGTAGCCGCCGAACGGCGACTCGACGTCGAACCACTGGCCCCCGTTCACGCTGACCGTTCCGGTGCGGAAACGGCGGGCCATGGCCATCGCCCGGTCCTGATCGGCGCTGAAGACCGCCGTGGACAGGCCGAAGATCGTGCTGTCGGCGATCCGGACGCCGTCGGCGTCGTCGTCGTACGGCAGGACCACCAGCGCCGGCCCGAATATCTCCTCCTGCGCGACGGCGGCCTTGGGGTCCACGTCGGTGATCAGTGTGGGCTCGACGAAGTAGCCGCGCTCGAACCGGTCGGTGGGCTTGCCACCGAGCACGACGCGCCCGTCCCGCGCGGCGGACTCGTAGTAGCTCAGCACCTTGTCGCGCTGCGCGGCGTTGACGACCGGCCCCATGATGTTGGTGGGGTCGGTCGGGTCACCCCAGGAGACGTTCTTCATGGCGGCCACGGCGAGGGCGAGCGCCTCGTCCAGGCGGGGCCGCGGCACCAGCAGGCGGGTCAGCTGCGTGCACCCCTGGCCGGCGTGGAAGCACACCCCGCCGGCCAGACCCGGGACGATGGCCTCCAGGGGAGCGTCGTCGAGCAGGAGCGCCGCGGACTTTCCTCCCAGTTCGAGCGTCACCCGCTTGACCGTGTCGGCGGCCGCCGCCATGACCTTGCGCCCGGTGGCGGTGGATCCGGTGAGCGTGACGGCGTCGACGTCCTCGTGGGTGGCCAGCAGCTGGGCGACGTTGTTGTCGCTCGTGGTGACCACGTTGAGGACGCCCGGCGGGATGTCGGTGTGCTCGGCCGCGATCGCGCCCAGCGCGAGCGCGCTCCACGGGGTGTCCGGAGCCGGCTTGAGTATGACCGTGCAGCCGGCCGCCAGCGCGGCGCTCACCTTGCAGATGTTCAGGTAGAACGGGTAGTTCCACGGGGTGATGGCGGCGACCACGCCGGCGGCCTCGCGCCGGATGATCCGGTCGGTCGGCATGCCCATGATGTTCTTGGTGGGCAGCGTCCGCTCGAACTCGTAGCGCTCCAGCAGGTCGATGTAGTGGTCGATGTAGGAGATCGGCTGCTCCAGCTGGATCCCCGGCGTCAACGACACCGGGCAGCCGGTCTCGGCCACGAGCAGGGATCGCAGCGTCTCGACGTTCGCGCGCAGCGCGTCGCGCAGTTGCACGAGGCAGCGGCGCCGCAGTTCGACGTTGGTCGACCAGTCGGTGCCGTCGAAGGCCCGGCGGGCGGCGCCGATGGCGCGCTCCACATCGGCCGCGTCGGCGTCCGGCACGGCGCCGACCGCTTCCTCGGTCGCCGGGTTGATGTTGTCGAAGGTGCGACCGCGGCCGGCGGCGACGAGCTCGCCGTCTATGAGCATGCGGTCGTTCGGAATGGCCATCAGGGGGACTCCCTTTCGTAGGGGTGTGACTACTGCGGCCCCGGGGCCGCGTCGGGCCGGGCGGCCGACTCGGCCCCCGAGTGGTCCCGCGCGGGTTCGAGCAGGTGCGCGAGGACCCGGTGCGCGTCGCCGAGTGCGCCGAGATCCACGCCGAGCTCGGCCGTGGTCTGCCGGACGACGGCCAGGTCCTTGCCGATGAACTCCCCCACGTTCCCGGTGAACCCCGCCACGGATCCGGCCGAGGCGACACCGTCCAGCGCGCGGCTGGACCCGCTGCCGTGCCGCAGGCCCTGGAGCAGGCTCGCCTCCGGCACACCGAGTTCCGCCGCCACGGCCACCGCCTGGGCGACGATCCCGATGTTCGCCGCGAACACCGCGTTGTTGAGGAGCTTGACCCGCTGCCCGGTGCCCCGGGGCCCGAGGTGCAGGATCGGGTCGCCGTAGGCCGCGAGGACGGTACGTGCCCGGTCCGCCGCGTCCGCCTCCCCACCCAGGTAGAGGGTGAGCCGCCCGGCCGCGATGTCGTGGGGACCGCCGCTGATCCCCGCGTCGACCACGGCGATCCCGCGCCGGTCGGCGTACTCGCCGAGCAGCTCGATGGTCAGCGGGCTGCACGTCGTGTGCACGATCAGGACCGAGCCCGGCGGCATGGTGTCCAGCAACCCGCCGTCGAGGCAGACGTCCCGCACCTGCGCGTCGGTGAACACGCACACCGCGGCCACCTCCACGGTGGCGAGGTCCCGTACGTCGGAGGTGACGTCGGCGCCGTCGGCGGCGAGCTCCTTGCGCGCGGCCTCCGACAGTTCCAGGACCGTGACCGGGTGCCCGGCCGCGAGCAGCCGCCGCACCATCGGCCGGCCCATCCGGCCCGCGCCGGCGAAGCCGACGCGCACCTTCTCGTCGGCGCTCATCGGGGGCATCCCATCGACTCCAGGGCGGCGTCCGCGGCTCCGAGTACGGTTCCCGCCGCGACTCCGGACGCCTCGGCCAGGGCGACCACGATCCGTGCGTCCTTCTGCAGCAGCGGACCGGTGATGCCGGCCATCGAGGCCAGCGAGAAGTCCGGCTGTCGCATGATGCCCGCCGCGAAGCTCGAACCGGAGCCGTGCGCCAGCACGACGGAGAGCTGGGCCGGGTCGATGTCGAGCCCGCGGGCCAGCGCGAACGCGCTCTCGGCGACTCCGAGGTTCGCCGCCAGCAGCAGGTTGTTGATGAGCTTCGCGCGTTGCCCGGCGCCGACCGGCCCCAGGTGCACCACCGGATCGCCGTAGGTCTCGAAGACCGGCCGGCTGCGCTCCACCGCGGCGTCCTCTCCGCCGATCATCACGAGGAGGCTGCCCTTCTCGGCCGCCGGTCCGCCGCCGCTGACCGGGGCGTCGATGAGGGTGACGCCCCGTTCCGCGGCCTGTACGGCGAGCCGCCGGCAGGTGTCGGGGTGCACGGTGCTGTGCACCGCGATCACCCCGCCGGGCCGCATGCCCTCCAGCAGGCCCGCGGGCCCCGCGACGACCTGCTCGACGCCGTCGTCGTCGAGGACGCAGACACAGGCGAGGTCGCATGCCGCGCCCAGCTCGGCGGCCGAGCCGGCCGTGTCGGCCGGGGTGCCGGCGAAGGGCTTGAGCGTCTCCGGCCTGCGGGCCCACAGCGTGGTCGGCACGCCGGCCTCGATGATCCTGTGGGCCATCGGCGCGCCCTGGCTGCCGAGACCGACGAAGCCGACGCGCCGCACGGTTTCCCCGCTCATGTGGCAGCGCCAGTGATCTTGATGTTGATCAGCTCCTCGTCGCTGAAGCCCAGCTCGCGCAGGATCTCGTCGGTGTGCTCGGCGAACAGGGGGCCACGCTTGAGCTGCGCCGCCTCCCGGTTGAACTGGACCGGGTTGGCGACGAGCTGCCGGGTCCCTCCCTCGGCGTCGACCACGTCGGAGATCAGGCCGATCGCCCGCAGGGCGGGGTCCTGGCCGACCTCGTAGGTGTTCTGCACGACCGCCCACTGGCCTTCCATGCCGTCGAAGGCGGCGACCCATTCGTCCTTGGTACGGCTTGCGATGACCTCCGCGACGATGCGGGCCGCCTCCGCGGCGTTGGCCATCAGTTTCTCGGCCGAGTCGAAACGCTCGTCGGTGGCCAGCTCGGGACGGCCGACCTTCTCGCAGAACTCCGGCCAGTAGCGTCCGGGCTGGAGCATGACCAGGGACAGCCACCGGTCGTCCGCGGCCCGGTACATGCCGGTCAGCGGATTGCTCACGTTGCCGGCCGCCGGGTCGTGCTTCGGCAGGGGCCCGCCCGCCATCAGGGCCAGGTTCACGTTCAGCTGGGTGGCCCAGGCGCCGACGCCGAGCAGGGAGATGTCCACGGTCGCCGCGCCGAGGCCGCGCTCCCGCGCGAAGAGGGCCCCCGCGATTCCGCCGGCGATGGTCATCCCGCCGATGTTGTCGCCGTAGGCACCGGTCGGCTGCTGAACCAGGTGGGACGCGCTTGGTGGGGTGGCGCTGTCGGAGCTGCCGGCGCGGGCCCAGAATGCCGTGCCGTCGTATCCGCCCTTGTCGGCCTCAGGGCCGCTGTGCGCGAAGCTCGTGCCGGCCGCGTAGATGATGTTCGGGTTGATCGCCCGCACGTCCTCGACGTCGATGCCCAGCTTCGTCCGTGCGCTGGGCAGGAAGTTCGTCAGAAAGACGTCGGCAGTGCGGATCAGCTCGCGCAGGACGCGCTTGGCCTCGGGCTTCTCCAGGGAGAGACCGATGCTCCGCTTGCCGCGGTTGGGTCCGTCCATGATCGGCGCGAAGCTCGATCCCTTGGAGATCACGTCCTGCCCGAGGGCCTTGACCAGGCCACGCTGCGCGTCCCCCTTCTCCGCGTGTTCGATCTTGATGACATCGGCACCCCAGTCCGCCAGAACGGCGCCGGCGGAGGGCACGAACGTGAACTGGGCGACCTCGACTACCCGGACGCCTTGCATCGGTTTGAACACAGGACGAGACCTCGTTTTCCTGACACTGGCCTCTGGGGAGCCAGCGGTTTCCATGGGGCGGAGGGCCATTCGGAACCGGTGATCGTCGGTGCCGGCACCGGCATGGCCGAAAAGTTAGATAGAACACTAATCATCAAAGTGTTTGCCAGCAATACCCTGCCGGAACCGCCAAGAATCGAAGAGTGTCGAATGATGCGGTGTTCCCGGGGCACGGCAGAGCAGGCCGTCGAGCGGGAGCGCGGCGGGAACCGCCGCCACGGGTCAGATGTTGAAGCGCAACGCTCCGTCGATGCGGACGACCTCGCCGTTGAGGTAGTCGTTGTCCACGATGTGCATGGCGAGCCTGGCGTACTCGTCCGGCCGGCCCATGCGCTTGGGGTTCGGCACGCCGTGCCCCCACCTCGCCTGCGCCTCCTCCTCCCTCATCTGGAAGGCGGGAGTGAAGAAGGTGCCGGGCGCGATCGTCATGACCCGCACCCCCGTCGGCGCCAGGTCGCGGGCGGCGGTGAGGGTCAGGCTGATGACGCCGCCCTTGGCCGCGGCGTAGTCCGTCTGCCCGACCTGGCCCTCGAAACCGGCGATCGAGGCCGTCATGATGACGACCCCGCGCTGGCCGGAGTCCAGCGGCTCGTTCCGGGTCATGGCGGCCGCCGTCTGACTCAGCACGTTGTATGTACCGCCCAGGAACACATCCATGGTGCGCCGGAACGTCTCGAGCGGGTAGAACTCGCCGTCGCGGTTGACGATGCGGCGGGCCGCGGCCGGACCGCCGTGGACGACGACTCCCACCCGGAGCGTGCCCAACTCGCGGGCCGCCGCCACCGCCGCGGCCACCGAGTCCTCCCGGGTCACGTCGGTCGACAGATAGCGCACCCGGTCACCGCCGAGGTCCGCCTCGAGCGCCTTGCCCTTGTCCTCGGCCAGGTCCGCGATCAGTACCTTGGCGCCGGCTTCGGCCAACCGCCGCACGGTCGCCTCGCCGAAGCCACCCGCGCCACCCACGACCAACGCCGACGTACCGTCGAGATGCATTTCATCCTCCTTGTGATCCAGGGCATGCGCCCCGATGAAGGGCGTCCGGGCAAGGACGCCGGAAGGCTGGGGCGTCTTATGCCCCGGGTGAGAGGGGACCGCTACGCGGTGAGAGCCTCGTCCTCGCGCACGAGTGCGACGAGGTCCCGGCGCAGGACCTTGCCGGTGGGGTTCGTCGGGAACTCGTCGACGAAGAGGACGTGGTCGGGGGTCTTCGAGCCGCGGAGCCGCTCCCGCGCCCAGGTCCGCAGTTCCTCGGCGTCGACGGCGGCTCCGGGACGGACGATGACGAACGCGCCGATCCGCTGGCCCCACTCAACGTCCGGCACACCGGCGACGACGCACTCCAGGACGGCGGGGTGACCGGCGAGCACGTCCTCGATCTCGGCGGGCGCGATGTTCTCGCCGCCGCGGATGATCGTGTCGTCGGTCCTGCCGCGAACGAAGAGATAGCCCTCCTCGTCCAGGTAACCGCAGTCTCTGGTGGGGAACCAGCCGTCCTCGCGCACCCTGCTGCCGGCTTCGAGGTACTCCCCTGCCACCTGCGGGCCGCGTACGACGATGTCTCCGGCGACGCCGGCGGGGCACGCGAGACCCTGCTCGTCCTGCACCTCGATCTCCACGGACGGCAGCGCACGCCCAACGGAGCCCAGTCGCGCCCGCACCGTCGGATCGGAACTGGCGGCGGCGGCCCTGTGGTCGTCGGGGCCGAGCACCGCGATCGACGAAGCGGTCTCCGTCAGCCCGTACGCGTTGACGAACCCGGTGTCCGGGAACAGCCCGAGAGCCTCCTCGATGACCTCGGACGCGATCTTCGCGCCTCCGTAGGAGAGAGACTTCAGGCAGCCGGGTCCCCGCGCTCCCCGGGACCGCAGTTCGGTCACGATCCGGGCGAGCATCGTGGGCACGACCATGGCGTGCGTGATCTGCTGGCTTTCCACGGTGGCCAGCCACTCCCCGGGAGTGAACTGGTCCAGGTAGACGATCCGCCGCCCGCTGTAGAGGTTCGACAGGGCGTTCGCCACCGCCGCGATGTGGTAGGGGGGAACGCTGACCAGCGTCGCGTCCGTGTCGGGCACCGAGCCGAACTCGACGGATCCGAACAGGTACGCGGTGAGGTTCCGATGGCGAAGCACGGCGCTCTTCGGCGCGGCGGTCGTGCCACTCGTCATGAGCAGCACGGCGACGGAGTCGGGGTCGGTCGTGGCCGCCGCGTCCGACGATTCCGCGTCGGACGAGACGGAGACCGCGGGGAGCGCCAGGAACTCCTCGATGCCGACGGTCGCCGCGCCCGGCACGCGCTCGGGTGTGTCGGTCACGACGAGCGGGGACTCCTGGCGGACCATCACGTCGGCGAGTTGCTCATGGCCCAGCCGGTAGTTGACCGGCAGGAACGGCACCCCGGCGAGAGTGGCGGCGAACAGCGCGACCGGGAACGCCCGGCCGTTCGCGCCCAGGTAAACCAGGCGTCGCGCGCCGACGGCGGCCAGATGGCCGGCTCCGGCCAGTGCCCGGGTGCGCAGGTCCGCGCCGGTGAGACCGGTGGCGCGGTCCCCGATGAGGACACGGTCGGGCATGCCGTCGGCCACCATGTCGAGGATCATCGCGAGATTCATCGCAGTTCCACCACCTGTTTCGTCGTGGCTCGATCAGCGGCCGCGCTTGACCTGCTTGAAAGGAACGTCCCGGTCCAGGGCGAGTTCCCTGGGCATCCCCAGCACCCGCTCGCTGATGACGTTCCGCGCCATCTCGGTGCTGCCACCGCCGAGGCTTCCGCCCTGGCGTACCAGGAAGCGGAGGCCCGCCTGGCCGCCGATCCCCTGGTCCGCGCCGGCGCCGGTCGCCGCGCCCGATCCGGCGATCTTGACGGCGATGTCGGCGGCCATCTCGTTGGACTCGGCGTGCAGCAGCCGCAGAATGGACGCGGCCGTCGGCGGAAGTGCGCCCGTGGCCATCGCGCGCGAGACCCGGCCGACCGTCTGCTCGGACACCTTCTCCATCGCCAGGAACCTGCCGATCATCTCGCGGACCCGCGGGTCGCCCGCGCGGTCCGAGGCTCGCGCGATGTCGAGCGGGGTCATCTGGCGGGTGGCCGGCGCGTACCTCCCGCCGCTGATGTAGGGAGAGCCGCCGCCCATGGAGTTGCGCTCGTGGAAAAGCTGCCGGGAGGCGACGGACCATCCGTCGTCGACCTCGCCCACCACCGCCGACGAGGGAAGCACCACGTCGTCGAAGAACTCTTCGCAGAACTCCGCGGAGCCGTCCGACATGCGGACGCGGTTCATCTTGACGCCCGGAGCCTTCGTCGGGACGAGGAACATCGTCAGTCCCTGGTGCTTGGGCACGTCCCAGTTGGTCCGGGCCAGGCACAGCCCCCAGTCGGCGGCGTAGGCGGAGGAGCTCCAGCACTTCGCGCCGTTGAGGATCCAGTTGTCCCCGTCACGCTCCGCCCGGGTGGTCACACCGGCCAGGTCCGATCCGCCGCTGGGCTCCGACAGGAGCTGGCACATCACCTCCTCCCCCCGGATCGCCGCTCCGATCCGCTCGCGCTTCTGCTCCTCCGAGCCCATGTCGAGCAGCGTCGCCGCGCAGATGCTGAACGAGGGGATGTTCAGCACCACCGGCAGCTCGTAGCCGTCGCTCTCCTCGTTGAAGACCTGCTGATGAGCCGGGGTCAGGCCGAGCCCGCCGTACTCCGCCGGGAAGCAGATGCCCGCGAAGCCGCCGGCGTACAGCTTCTTCTGCAGCTCGCGGGCGCGCTGCCACCGCTGTTCGTCCTCATCCCCCTCCGTAGACGGCGGCGCGGCGTCCGCCAGGCGCGGCATGTTGCCGGCCAGCCACGCCCGGGCCCGGCTGCGGAAAGACTCGACGCTCTCAATCGCTGTCATCGCGGATCAGTCCTTCGGGATCTCAGAGGGAGGCGAGGTCGGCAAGGCGGAGGAAGTGGTCCTCCGGCGTCCCGTACAGGGCCTGGTCGAGGGTGACGCGCCGCAGGTACAGGTGAAGGTCGTGCTCCCAGGTCACGCCGATGCCGCCGTGCAGTTGCACGCAGTCCTGGAGCATCGGGAGGGACCGCTCCCCCACGTACGACTTGGCCACGCTGACGAGTTCTGCGGCGTCCGCCGATCTGTTCTGTACGGCTTCCGCGGCCGCCTGGGTCGTGGCGTGACAGGCCTCCAGCCAGGTGCGCATGTCGGCGAACCGGTGCTTGAGCGCCTGGTAGGACGCCAGCGGCCGGCCGAAGGAGTATCGGTCGAAGGCCCACTGCACCGTGAGGGCGAACGCCCGGTCCAGAGCGGCACAGAGCTCCGAGCACTGGATGACGACGGCGATCTGGAGCTGCCGCTCGATGACCTCGACCGCTCCCGGCGCGCCCACCAGCGCGTCGGCCCCGACCCGGACGTCGTCGAAGCTGACCTCGCCGAACGACCGGGACAGGTCCAGGGACCACTGCGGGGAGACCGAGACGCCCTCGGCCGAGGTGGGAACCAGGAACTGCGCGACCCCGTCGGGGGTCATGGCCGTGACCAGGAGGAGATCCGCCTGCTCGGCGTCCTCGACGCGGTCCTTGGCCCCGTTGAGGACGAAACCGCCGTCCGCCGGAGTCGCCGTGAGACGGGGCTCCAGCGGCGACCACACGACGCCGGGCTCATAGACCGCCCAGCTCGCGATGCTCTCCCCCGCGACGAGCGACTCGATCTCGGCGCTGTGGTCGGGGCCGATGCCCTGCGCCTCGACCAGGCCCGCGAGGACGACGTTGACCGGCAGCAGGGGCCCCGGGGCCACACCCGCGCCCAGTTCCTCGGCGAGAAGGCTCAGATCGCGCACACCCTCGCCCGAGACGCTTCCACCGCCGAGGTCCTCCGGCACGATGGTCGCGGTCCAGCCCAGTTCGGCGCCCTTCTGCCACCAGTCCCGGCTCCAACGAGGCTCGCCGTCCGCCATCCCGCGGATGCGGTCCAGGGGATACTCCTTCTCGAGGAGTCTTCTGGCCGATGCCTGGAAGATCTTTTGGTCCGACGAGAGTTCCAGCTCCATCGAGACTTCCTCTCACATGTCAGGGGAAATGCCGGCCGGGTGACGCCGGGCCTCAAGGCGTGCGAAGTCGCGTGGTCACGGAGTCACGGCCGGGTCCGGCCGGCACTCGGGGCGCATCTCACTGAACAGCACTGAAGAACAGTTGTCAATGTATCGAAGTTTTGTTTTCGCGATGCCGCCGTCCGGGCAGGCGGCCCGGACGCCGAAAAGCGCGGCGCCGACGCCTGTGTGCCGTCTCACGTGGGCACGGATCAGCCCATGCGGGTACGTTTGGGCTAGATTCATGTTTGGCGAATACTGAAAGCGTGCTGGATGGCAGGAGAGGAGTAGGACCATGTCCCGCGAGCCCGTCGCCGTGACAGAAGTCTTCAAGGCGTTGTGCGACCCGATCCGGTGGAGCATCGTCCAGCAGGTGGCTCAGGAGGAGGAGTTCGCCTGCAGCATCCTGGAGGACATGCTGCCCGTTTCCAAGCCCACCATCTCCTACCACACCAAGATCCTCACGCAGGCCGGAGTGATCGAGGTGCGCAAGCGGGGCCGCAACTACTTCTACACACTGCGCCGAGATGTCGTGCGTGAAGTGATCGACGAGCTGTGGACTCTGGCGCCCGGGGACCGCCCTGAGGTCGGGAGCACCGCCGAGGACGAAGCCCGGCAGCCGCGGCGGCCCTCGCACGCCGAGACATCGAGTGACAATGACGCCCCTCTCCTGACCTGGTAGGTCCAGCCGGTCTTCCCCGTCACACGGCGAAACGGAGCCCGGTCCAGGCGTGCCGCGCCCGCGTGCCGACGGCGCCGAGCCCGGCACGCCTGCCGACGATCACTTCGGCGCAGGTCCGCTGGTCGCTGGGACCGGTGTGGCGCGTCCGGATGGCCGAGTAGAGGCCAGGCACGGGCCGGCCTTCGCTGACGAGGACAGCCCCGGTCATCTCGTCAACGTGCAGTTCCGCCTGCTGTACGGCCGCCGAAGAGGCCGGTTCGCGCAGTGCGCACCAGGTGCGGACGGTCAGTTCAGGTGTCGACCACACACAGACGGCCGTCGAGGGGACCGTGTCCGCCCGACGGCGCCGGGCCGCCTCCATCGAAACCCCGGCGCCGGACCCCACGCGTGCCGCGGCCCACATGGCGGGCCCGACGAACTCCCAATGGCGCGGGTGCAGCGCGAGAACGACCGAGGAACAGCTGATTTCGCCGACCCGGAAGCCCGCCCGCCACACCGTCTCGGCGGCTCGGGCGAGGACGGGCGCGGCGAACGCCGGCACCCGATCACCCACCCTCTGCAGCCACCGGTGTCTCGCGGCGGCCGCTCCCCCGGCGGGGAGCGTCGCGTATCCGACACCGCACACCTGCCCGGCGTCCATCACGAGTTCGTGCACACGGGACTGTGCTCGCACTTCCACCCCGGCGGCGCGCGCGGCCGCCCGTAAGCCGGCTCTCAGCTCGTCTCGGGACCGGTCGGCACCGGACGCGACACGCCTGCCCTCCACCGGGACGCGCTGATCCAGGACCAGCACGCGCGCATCGGCCTCAGCCGCCGCCAGGGCCGCCGCGGCCCCGGAGACACCGAATCCGACGACCACCACATCGACGTGTTCGT
The DNA here is from genome assembly GCF_020826795.1 of Microtetraspora sp. AC03309. NCBI lineage: Bacteria > Bacillati > Actinomycetota > Actinomycetes > Streptosporangiales > Streptosporangiaceae > Microtetraspora > Microtetraspora sp. AC03309. Next base: position 33,177 of record NZ_JADDIL010000008.1, read on the forward strand.
CCAGCGACATCGGCCAGCCTCCTCGCCAGCACATCCCCCAGGCGAGCATTCCCCTGAAGGTCCTCGTCGGCGCGGCCCACACTACGAAGGCAGGTGACACGTGTCAACGGTGTTACGCCCCCGTTAACGCCCGCACGCGCCGCGTGCCTACGACCCCGATCGGGCTATGTCGTCTCGCCGAGGAGGATCGTGAACGCCTCGTGCGTGGTCGGGCGCCTGCCGGCAGGCGCCCGACCGCCGTAGGCATGCGCCAGCGATTCCCGGATGTGCCCCAGGACCGCTGATACGTCGGGAGAAACGGTCGTCACCCGGGGCGAGACCAGCTGCCCGACCGCCATGCGCTCGACGCCGACCACCGCGACGTCGTCCGGCACCCTCAGTCCGAGCCTCTTCGCGGCGAACACCAGGGCGAGGGCCACCTCGTCGTTGTAGCAGGCGACCCCCACCGGCCGGCCGCGCAGCGCGAGCAGTTGCTCGAGGGCCAGCTGCGCGCCTTCGCGGTCGACGGGCACATGGATGTAGGAGGGCGGGGCCAGCCCCTCAGCCGCGCAGAACTCGGCGACGGCGTCCGCGCGCTCCTGCCCGTACGGGTCCTCACGCATGTCGATGAGGAACGCGTAGGCGAGCTCCCTGTAGCCACGATCATGCAGGTGGCGGGCCTGCAGGGCCCCGATCCAATCGTTGACCTGGGGAGTCCCCTCCCCGGGGAAGAGGGGGCAGCCGACCCGTTCCACGAACTCGAGGTCCTGCGGCGTCAGGCCGCCCAGGTCGATGAGCCCGGCGGGACGCAACGTCTCGATCATGTGCCGCAACCGCTTGGACTTCTCGTTCTTCCCCTGCGCGCCGCTGAAGTGCACGACCACGGTGAAGCCGAGTTCCTCGACGTCGGCCGAGATGACCTCGACGACGTCCTGAAGCCTGGTCACGGTCGCGTAGGGCATGACCAGGACGATGAAGTCACTGCGTCCCATGACCAGTGCGCGGCCGGCCGCCGAGCGGACGTAACCGAGCTCGGCCGCGGCGCTGCGCACCCGCTCGACCGTCTCGGCGCTGAACCGCTCGACCTGATCGTTGAGGACGTGGCTCACCGTGGCCCGGGAGACTCCGGCGAGCCGGGCGACGTCACCGCTGGTCGCCGGACGCGAGCCCCGAGATGTGGCCGGGCTCTTGTCCACCGGTCGCCTGGACACGTCGTCTCTCCCAAGAGGTCGAAGAGGCGCCCCCCGAGTAGGGCTTGCTGCTCACGGTACGGCAGAGCGGCTGGTCCGCACGCCTCCGCCCGGAGCAGGCCGAAGCAGGCCGGAGCAGGTTCAGTTCGATTCATTTACGAATTTAGAAGTATTCGATATCGTCTAACAGTCGCCCGACTGGCTCCGCGCCCGGCGACCCCGTTCCTTGAGACAGTGAGGTGGTCCTGTGCCCGAAGCCGTCATCGTCAGCGCGGTCCGAACCCCCATCGGGACCGCCCGCAAGGGCACCCTCACCGAAACCCCCGCCGAAGCGCTGGCGGCTCACATCCTCCGGGAGGCCGTTCGCCGTTCCGGCCTGGCGCCCGAACGGTTCGACGATGTGATCTTCGGGGAGGTGATGTACGGCGGCGGTGATCTGGCCCGGCACGCCGCGGTCGCCGTGGGCATGACCCAGGTGCCCGGCGTGGCGGTGAACCGGCACTGCGCCAGCAGCCTCGCCACCGTCGGAATGGCCGCCGCGAGCATCCGGGCGGGCATGGACCGCGCCATCGTGGCCGGCGGCGTGCAGTCGTCCTCCACCACTCCGTCCCTCACCTGGCGGATCCCGCTGAGCGACGACACCGAGCGGCGAAACGCCCCCACGTTCCCCTACACAGAAGACGCCACCGACGACGTGACCCTGAGCGTCGGCTGGAACGTCGCCCAGAAGTACGGGATCACGCGCGAGCGGATGGACGCGTGGGCGCTGCGCTCACACCGGCGCGCGGTCGCCGCGACCGAGGCGGGCGTGTTCGCCGACGAGATCGCGCCGATCGAGGTGACCCGGCGGGACGGTTCCGTGATCGAGTTCGCCGTGGACGAGCACCCGCGGCCCACGACCTCGATGGAGAAGCTGACGTCGCTGCCGCCGCTCCACCCGGAGATCGAGGGGTTCTCGATCACCGCGGGCAACGCCAGCGGCTCCAACGACGCCGCGGCCGCGCTCGCCGTGGTCGCGGACGATCTGGCTCGCGCGGAAGGCCTCGAGGCGCTCGCCACCGTACGCGCCTGGGCCGCGGCCGGCGTCGAACCGAAGTACACCGGCGTCGGCGCGGTCGACGCCGCGGTCAAGGTCCTGAAGCGGGCCGGGCTGACGACGGCCGACGTCGACCTCTGGGAGATCAACGAGGCGTTCGCCTCGGTTCCGGTGGCCGCCTGCCAGGTGCTGAATCTCGACGAGGAGCGGGTCAACATCTACGGCAGCGGGTGCAGCCTCGGCCATCCGGTCGCCGCGTCCGGAGCTCGCATGGTGACGACGCTCGCCCATGAGTTGCGCCGCCGCGGCGGCGGGATCGGCCTGGCCACCATGTGCGCCGGCGGCGGGCAGGGCGGAGCCGTTCTCATCGAGGTCTCCTAGGGAGTCGATCCCGGCCGCCGTTCGCCGCATCGCTCTTCTTCCGCCGCCCCTCCAGAGGAGTCTCAACATGACCATCAAGAAGATCGCCGTCGTCGGCTGCGGGACCATGGGCGCCGGAATCGTCCAACTCGCCGCGCAGAACGGCCTCGAGGCCATCGGTGTCGAGGCGAGCGAGTCCGGGATCGACGCCGCCCACCGGCGCGTCGACGCCGGTCTCGAGGCCGGCCTCAGCCGGGGAAAGATCAGCCCGGAGCGGGCCGAGCAGGCGCGGAACTCCTACACGCTGACGACCGACCTGACGGAGATCAAACAGGCGGACCTCGTCGTGGAGGCCGTGTACGAGGACGTCGAGCTCAAGAAGCGGCTGCTCGGGGAGATCGACCGGCTGGTCGGCCCGGAGACGCTCATCGCGTCGAACACCTCGACCATCCCGCTGGTCATCCTCGCCGCGGCGACGTCGCGGCGCGAGCAGGTCATCGGGTTGCACTTCTTCAACCCGGTGCCGGCGATGCGCCTGGTCGAGGTGATCAAGACTCCTGTCACCGAGCAGGGGTGCATCGACGCGGTGACGGAGCTGACGAGAAGGCTCGGCAAATCGCCCGTCGTCGTCAACGACGTGCCCGGGTTCGTCGGCAATCTCCTCATCGTGCCGTACCTGCTCGACGCGATCCGCGCCTTCGAACGCGGCGTGGCGGACAAGGAGTCGATCGACTCCGTGATCACGTCGGGGTTCAACCACAAGATGGGGCCGTTCCGGCTCAGCGACCTGATCGGCCTGGACATCGTCCACGACATGGCCGCGTCCATGTACGAGGAGTACAAGGACCCGAGGTACTTCCCGCCGCCGCTGCTCAAGCAGTACGTCCGGCTGGGCTGGCTGGGGCGTAAGACCGGACGGGGCTTCTACACCTATGACGGCTGAGCCGCTCGCGCCGGCGCAGGCCGCCGCCAGTGTCGTCGCGGCGTGGGACGACGCGCTCCGCTCGACCGACCCGCTGGACTTCCCCGGATACACCGCCCCGGCGTCTTCCGAGGAGTCGGTCCGGACGGCACTCGTCGAGCTCGGCGGGCGACCCGCCGTATGGATCGACTGTGACTTCCGCCGTGTGGGCGGGACGATGGGCGCCGTCGCCGGCGAACGCATCGTCCGCGCCTTCGACCGCGCCACCCAGATGGGCGTGCCCGTGGTGGAGACGATCTCAACCGGAGGCGCACGGCTGCAGGAGGGAATGCTCTCCCTCCTGCAGATGCCCCGCACGGTGTCGGCCGCGGCGCGGCACGCGGCCGCGGGGTTGCGGTCGGCCGCGTACCTGCGGTCGCCGGCGACCGGCGGAGTGTTCGCCTCCTTCGTCTCCGTGGCCGACCTGCGCGCCGCCGAGCCGGAGGCGACCATCGGCTTCGGCGGCCCCAGAGTCGTCGCCGAGGTCACCGGCGCCTACCCGCCGCCGACCTCGCACACCGCGGAGTCGGCACTCCGGCACGGGTTGATCGACGCGATCGTCGACCCCTCGCGTTGCTGGGACTGGCTGGCCGCGGCCGTGGGCGCGGTCACCGCCGGTCCCCTCGTGCCGCCTCCGGGGCGCCCACACGGGCCCGACACCACCGCCCGGCCGGAGGATCCGTACGAGCACCTGCTGCGCGCCCGCGGAAGCGGGCGGCCTTCCGGCCTGGAGTGGGCGGCGTGGCTTACCGATGAGTGGGTGGAGATCGGCGGCTCCGACCCGGCCGTGCGGGCCGGACTGGCGGCCGTCGACGGCCGCCGGGTCGTCGTCGTCGCGATGGACCGGTTCGCCGGGGCGTTCCGGCCGGGGGCGCCGGGTCCCGGCGCCTATCGCCTGGCGCAGCGGGCCGTCCGGCTCGCCGACCGGCTGGGGCTTCCGGTGCTCACCCTCGTCGACACGCCCGGGGCCGAGCCGAGCCCGGAGTCGGAGGCGGGTGGCCTCGCGGGTGAGATCGCGCGGACCCTGCTCGCCCTTGCCGAACTGGCGTCGCCCAGCGTCAGCGTGGTCGTCGGAGAAGGCGGCAGCGGCGGCGCCGTGGCGCTGGCGCACACCGACCAGCTGTTCGTCCTGGACGGCGCGGTGTTCTCCGTGATCGGCCCCGAGGCGGGGGCCGCGATCCTCTACCGCGATCCGGCCCGGGTCCCCGAGCTCACGCGATCGCTCCGGCTGACCCCCGATGAGCTGCTGCGCCTCCGCGTCGTGGACCGCGTGCTCCCGGAGGACGTGGCATCGGTCCGGGCCGCGGTGACGGAGGCGCTGACCCAGGCGCGGGCGGGGACGAAGGACAGCCGTCCACATCTGGCGACGGCCGCCGCGGTCGCGAATCAGTGATTCCCTCAAAGGAGAGTGAAAGTGAGCAGAGCTGCACTACTGGCCTGGGCCAGCCCGGTGCCCCACCGCACCGCCGAGTTCGTGGAGTGGTACGAGAACGTCCACATTCCCCAGGTGCGGGCGGCGATCCCCTCGATCGAGGAGGTGGTCCGCTACCGCCTCGTGGATCCGGCCGACCCGGAGCGGCAGCCCCGGTTCCTCACCTTCTACGACCTCGGGGAGGTCGACGTGGCCGACGCGTCGGCGAGCCTCGCGGAGGCGGCCAAGGCCGGTGAGCTGGAGCCGTCCTCCTCCATGGACCTGGTGACCGATCCCCCGGTCATCCAGTGGTACATCCGCGATTCCGGCGCTCTGTGAGGAGAGTCTGGTGAAGAAGCAGGTAAAGGTAACTGGAGATCACGGCATCGGGCAGATGATCCACGTCGTCCACATGTGCGACGACGTGGAGGAACTGCGCCGGTTCTACGAGGACGTCCTGGGCGGCTTCGTGTACATGGGCGGCGACGAGCCGAACTACCTCCCCTGGGAAGACCGCTACGCGGCCCTGCTGATGGTCGGCGACCTGTGCGTGGAGGTCATGGCACCGAAGATGCCGGCCAATCCCCAGCTTCCCGTCGGCAAGTTCTACACGAAGTACGGACGCCACCTGCACTCGGTGGGGTACAAGGTGGACGACCTCGTCGGGCTGGCCGACCGGCTGCTCGAGCGGGGGGTCTACATCGGCAAGCCCGGCGGCGGAAAGATCGACAAGCTCGACCCGGACACGCCGTACTTCTTCCCGAGTCCGCGCGACACCGCCGGCCTGATGGTGGAGCTGTGCAAGCTGGACATGCCGGACGATCCGCGTGACCAGGAGACGTGGTCGTCGCTGGTGCGCCTGTGGCGGTCCCACCCGCTCACCATCAAGCGCTTCTCCCACGTGACCCTGGGCGTCCGCGACCTGGAAGCGGCCATCAAGATCTACGTCGACACCATGCAGGCGGTGCCGATCAAGATCGGTACGGACGGCGACCTGCGGGCGAAATCCGCGATCCTGCAGCTCGGCGATTGCCTCCTCCAGCTCGCCGAGCCGCTGGACGCCGAATCCGACCTCGGCCGGCACGTCGAGAAGTGGGGCAACATGATCTACAGCCTCCGCTTCAAGGTCGCCGACCTCGACTCGGCCGAGATCTGGCTGAACAAGAACAACGTCCGGACGACGCGGATCAGCGAGCAACTGATCGTCACCGACGTCGAGGACACCTTCGGGGCGCCCATCTTCTTCAGCGCCGAGACCATCGAGGGCGACCCCTTCGCCGACGACTGACACGCCGTCCGAACGTCCGGTGGGCGGGCTCCTCCTGATGGGGAAGAGCCCGCCCATCGGGCTGTCACCGTGTGGGATCCGACGTATCCGGTCTGCCGAACCCGCGGCAGGCAGAGCCGCGTCGCGAAAGGCGCGTCTCTCGGGAGCACGCCCTGCCGGCTTGGCGTCCGGCTGTCATCAGTGGGCGCGAGCCGGACCGGATCACCGTCTCCGGAGGACGTCCAGGCGGCTCATCCCCGGAGGACGACCTGGGCCTTCGCCGTGACGAGGCGGTCCCCCGACTGCCTGTCCGCCCAGAGGTCCAGCTCCAGCACCGTCTTGCCGTCCTCCCGGGCCTTCCGGCCGGTGATGACGCCACCGCAGGTGACCTCGTCGCCCTTGAGCGCCGGAGCTCGGAAGCGGCACTCCAGATGCTCGACGCGGCCCCGGTCGCCGAGCCAGCTTTCCATCGCGCAGTGCAGCCACGCCCAGAGCAGGTTGCCCATGCCGAAGGCGCCGGGATAGCCCGCGGCCTTCCCGGCCTCGTCGTCCATGTGGATGGGGACGAACTCGTCGTTCACGGCGGCGTAGCGGTTCCACGCCTCCAGCCCGGCCGGCCGGACGAACGGCGGGACGGCGGCGCCCACGTCGAACTCCGGCGTCCGCGTGCCGGGCAGGTCTGCGGCGAGATCGGTCATCGGGTTCCTCCTGGTCGGTCGTCGGGGTCAGTAGCGGATGAGCGTCATGCGGTAGGTCTTGATCTCCTCGCCGTTCTGGTTGGTCCAGGTCGTGGCGACGTCGGTCAGCAACATGGCGCCCAGCCGTCCTTCCCGTTCGGAGTAGCCGGCGATGGCGGATTCCGCGGTGATGACGTCGCCGGGCCGCATGGGCGCGCCGGTGTACGTGGCCGACACCCCGCCGTTGAGCGCCCGGCGGAGATCCGGCGGTGCGATGCCGAGGTGGTGCTCCATGGCACCCGAGCTCCGGTAGACGGGGTCGGGAGCGATCTCGCATCCCGTCGGCGCCTTCTCAGCGGCTCCCCAGGCGAACGGATTGAAGTCGAGCGGAGCGACGAGGCGGCCTTCGCCGGCGGCGCAGGGGTCGGTGTACGGCGCAGGCGGCGCCTCCGGGAAGTACACCGCCAGCGACCACTTGCGGATGTCGGACGCGCTGATCGGATAGGAGATCTGACGCGCGTAGGGCCGGCCGACGATCTCCAACATATCTGGCCGGATGAGACCGAGTCCGCTCATGTGCCTGCCACCTTCGGGTTCCCGCACCAACTGTTCATGAAGAAGGATACATGATAGATAGACATATATAGAAGTTTCGTATTATTGGGGATGCGGGATCGACCGCTACCTCCCAGGGACGTGAAGGAGCCCCGGATGACGGACGAGCACACGCATGCCGGCCGGCGCGCGCTGGTGACCGGCGCCGGTCAGGGCGTGGGACGTGCCATCGCGCACGAGCTGGCGCGCAGGGGGGCCGAGGTGGTCGTCAACGACCTCGTCGACGACCGGGCCGGCGCCGTCGTCGCCGAGATCGCGGCAGCCGGCGGCCGCGCCGTACCCTCGGTCTTCGACGTCACGGACTGGCCCGCGGTGCGGCAGGCGGCCGAGGCGGCCGGCCCGGTCGACATCCTGGTCAACAACGCAGGAAACGCCGGCCGGGTGACGTCGCTGACGCGAGGGGATTTCGCGCCCTTCGTCGAGACGGCTCCGGCCGACTGGGAGAGCTACCTCCGCGTCAACCTGTACGGGGTGATGCACACGGTCCGGGCGTTCCTGCCCGCCATGATCGACAAGTCCTGGGGGCGCGTCGTGACCATCATCTCCGACGCCGGCCGGGTGGGGGAGCCGACGATGGCGGCCTATTCGGCGGCCAAGGCGGGAGCAGCCGGGTTCGGCCGGGCCGTGGCCAGGGAGGTCGGCCGCCACGGTGTCACCGTCAACTCCGTGTCGCTCGGAACTGTCGGACCGGAGGAGCCGTCCGACGAATACCTCAAGGACCCCGGGCTGGCCCAGTCGATCAGCCGGTACGTCATCCGGCGCATCGGCCGACCGGGCGAGGTGGCCGCGCTGGTGGCCTTCCTCTCCGGGCCGGAGGCCGGTTGGGTGACCGGGCAGACCTATCCGATCAACGGCGGCTACTCCTTCTCGTTCTGAACGCGAATCGGCGCCCAGCCCGAAGGCTGGGCGCCGATTCGCGTGGCGGGGCGATCAGGAGGAGTGGGCCAGCTCGTACAGCCGGCGCCACTCGTGCTTCGACCGGATGGTCGCGTCGACGTCCGGCGACAGCGCGCGCAGGGCGCCGACCGTCGCCTGCTCCTTCGGGATGTGCTTGAAGGGGTCCCACCCGAAGAAGCGGCAGGTGTTCTCCCACGTGATCATGTTGATCTCGTGGTCGGGCACACCCGCGCCGTTCATCTCGTTGAGCACGAACTCGGGGGCCTCCGGCCAGATCGAGTCCGAGTGCGGGTAGTCGCACTCCCACGCGATGATTTCCATGCCGATGTCGTGCCGGACCTTGAGGGCCGTGGGGTCGGTGACATAGCAGGCCAGCGAGTGCTCCCGGAAGATCTCACTCGGCAGCTTGCCGCCGAAGTCGTGGCCGAGCCAGCGCTGGTTGGTGTAGTGCCGGTCGCAGCGGTCCAGGTAGAACGGGATCCACCCGATACCCGCCTCCGACCAGGCGATCTTCAGGTCGGGGTACTTGCGCATCGCGCCGCCCCAGAGCAGGTCCTGGGCCGCGAACGTGGACACCTGGGTCGCGAGGATGATCAGGTTGTCGATCGGGGCGTCGGGCGCGCCCTTGATCGCCCCGAATCCCTGCCCGATGTGCAGGCACATGACGACCTGGGTCTCGGAGACCGCACGGAAGAACGGGTCCCAGTATTCGAGGTCGTGGTAGCTGGGCAGCCCCTGCAGGTGAGGCAGCTCGGGCATCGTCATGGCGCGGACGCCCTTCGCGGCGACGCGGTAGACCTCCTTGGCGAGCTCCTCCGGGTGCCAGACCGGGCCGAGCGCGATGGGGATGAAACGGCCGGGATACGTCGCCGCCCACTCGTCGATGTGCCAGTCGTTGTACGCCTTCAGCATGATCAGCGCCAGATCCTTGTCCTGGGCCTCCTGGAAGAAGCGCGCGCTGAAGCCGGCGAACGACGGGAAGCACATCGAGGCGAGGATCCCGTTGCGGTTCATGTCCCGCACCCGCTGGTGGATGTCATAGGCGCCCGGCCGCATCTCGGAGAAGGTGGAGGGGTTCATCCCCCACTCCTCGTTCGGCCAGCCCACGACGGCGTTGAGGCTGCTCGAGACGCTGGGGATGCCCTGGAACCACCACTTCTCGTAGCCGTTCTCGTCCATGATGGACTTCGGCGCCTGGTCCTTGTACTTCTCCGGGACGTGGTTATCGAACATCTCGCGAGGTTCGACCACGTGGTCGTCGATGCTGACCAAGATCATGTCTTCGACGTTCATCCCGTCTCCTGTCTGAATCTGGTTCCGAAAATCCTGTTGATCAGGTCATGGTCGGCCGGTCCGGCCGGTCACCACTCGGAGATCTCGGGGATCACCTTCGCGCCGAGCGTCTCCAGCGGCGTGATCGTGCCGACGTCGGGAACAGCGCTGTAGACCGTGGTGAAGCCCAGTTCGTGCAGCCGCCGCAGCTCCTCCAGGAGGTGCTCCACGCTGTCGGCGCCGTCCGCGGGGAGCGGGAGCACGGCGGTCTTCTCGATTTCGTTCACATCGCGGCCGACCTTCTCGCAGTGCTCGCGCAGCCGCTCCACCTTCTGACCGGCGTCCGGGCCGCCGTACACGTTGAACGCGTCGGCGTAGCGGGCGGCCAGCCGCAGCGTCACCCGCTCGCCGCCGCCGCCGATGAGGATCCGGGGCCGGGCCACCGGCTGCGGCGAGTTGAGCGTGCTGGCCAGCTTGTAGTGCTCCCCCACGAAGGACTCGCGACTCGTGCTCCACATCTGCCGGCAGATCTGGATGGCCTCCTCCAGGTGCGCGAAACGCTCGCCGGACGACCCGAACGGCAGCCCGAGACCGGTCGCCTCCTCCTCGTTCCAGCCGGTGCCGATCCCGAGCCAGGCGCGACCCTCGGAGAGCACGTCCAACGTCGTCACGATCTTGGCGAGTAACCCCGGGGGACGATAGGGCGCCGCAGTGACGAGAGTCTGCAACTCGATCGTCCGCGTCTGCCCAGCCAGATAGCCCAGGGTCGTGTACGACTCCAGCATCGGCTCGTACTCCTCGCCGAGCATGCTGATCTGCCACAGATGATCGGTCAGGCTGAGGCGGGCGAACCCGACGTCCTCGGCCGTCTTCGCGATCCGGGCCAACGCCGAAGCCATCTCGCGCGGCGCGCCCAGGCCCGAGTAGTCGTTGATGTGCAGTGCGAGTCTCATCGGCCGCTCCGAACCGTCCTCACTCAGACTTCTATTCTTCGAAACCTATCGATACATCATTGCGTGAACGCCGAGCGGGCGCAATACCCGGGCACCCCACCGGGAGGCTTTCGAGGCAGGCCGCACCGGGCGCGGACCAGACCCGATCCATGGGTTGAGGAGAGACGCCCGTGAGGCCTTGAAGGCGAGAGATCAGTTTAGTACGTTTAATTCTATCGATATGTGGTGCGCCACTATCTTCCCCGGCGAGCGACCCCGGTCCAGGCGACGAGACCGATCCACCCCCGACCCGGCCCGCGCACTTCGCCCACCCCCCACTCGGGAGTCACCATGCAGCGACACCCATCCACCGCCACCGCCCGTGAGCCCCTGTCCCCCACCGCCCGCCGAGCGGCGCTCGCGGGGTTCGTCGGCACGTTCATCGAGTACTTCGACTTCAACCTCTACGCGACGCTGACGGTCTACCTCTCGCCGCTGTTCTTTCCCGCGGACGATCCGTCGACCTCGTTTCTGACCGGGCTCGCCGTGTTCGGCGCCGGCTTCTTCGCCAGGCCGATCGGGGGGATCCTGTTCGGACGGCTCGGTGACCGGAACGGCCGGCGCAGTGCGCTGATCTTCAGCGTGATCCTCATGGGTGTGTGCAGCACCCTGATCGGCATCCTGCCGACCTACGCCGGCATCGGAATCGCGGCCTCTGCCCTGCTCGTCCTGCTCCGGCTCGGTCAGGGCATCTCCGCCGGAAGCGAGATGCTCGGATCGATCACCTACGTGCTCGAGTCGGTCCCGCGCTCGCGGCGGGTCCTCATGGCGTCGCTGACACCGATGGGCGCCATGGCCGGCGGAGGCGTCGGTGGCGTGGTCGTCGCCCTGCTCAGCGGCATCCTGAGTCGGGAGGACATGGCCGTCTACGGCTGGCGTATCGCCTTCCTGATCTCCGCTCCGCTGACCGTTGTCGCTCTGCTGGTCCGGAAGAGGTTGGAGGACTCCCCCGAATTCACCGAGATGGTCGCGCACCGCGAAATCACCCGCAGCCCGCTTCGCGAGGTGCTGACGGCCCACCGGCGCAACATACTCATCGCGGGCGGGGTGGCCATCGCCGCCAACGGTGCGCCCGGCCTGTCCGCGTGGTTCGCGACCTACCTCGCCGGCAACCGAGCGCTGCCCAGCAGCACGGTCTTCGTCGCCATGGCGCTGAGTTCGTTCCTCACCATAGGCTTCGCTCCGCTCGCCGGCTGGCTGACCGACCGGATCGGCCAGCGGAAGATGTTCGCGGCCGTGCTGTGCGGGTACCTCGTCCTCAGTGTCCCGGTCCTGTACCTGATCGGAACCGTGACCAGCGTCGCCGGACTGGTCGTCGCGACCTTCCTCTACGGGGTCCTGGCGGCGCTCGTCCAGGCGCCCGCCTTTACGTTCATCGCCGAACTGTTCCCGCGCCACGTCCGCTACACCGGTGCGAACTTCGGCCAGAACATCGGGACTGTGCTCGGCAGCGGCATCGCCCCGCTCGTCGGCGGACTGATCTTCGCCGCGACCGGCTCCTCGCTCGGCCCGGCGATCTGGGTCGCCGTGGTGTGCGTCATCGCCTTCGCCGCGCTGGCGATGCGGAGCGTCCAGTTCGTCGCCGGAACCACCCCCGCCGACGCGGGCGACGAGACCGCAGCGGGCGCCGCCCCGGCCTAGCCGGTCGCGTGGGACCGTCGGGAGCACGGGGTCGGGAACGACGTCGTGCCGGTTCGCGGGGTCGATCCTTTCGGCGCGCCGAGCAGCGCGGCGGCGCGGTCGAAACGGCCGTCGGCGGGTTCGGCCCCGGCGAGCGGTCGCAGGCCGCTCGTCCAGCGCGCGTGCTGCGGCGGTGCCCGCGGTCTGTCCTGGTTCGCGAATATCACCGAGCTGCTTGAGACCAACACGAAACCGAAGGCCGGGGCCATGGACGAGTATCGGCACCGGGCATGCGAAGTCCCGGTTTCGAACACGTACTTGCGGTCGGACCTCGGAGATCAGGCGCCGCGCCTGTCCAACCGAGGGCGATAACAGCAGCGGTGCCCGGTCTCCACGGTCTCGTCCAGGTGCGCGCCGACCACTGGATCGATCTCCGTGATTCGGCTGATCGCCCGCTTGACCGCTTTGCTCACCGCGACCCTGGCCCGTTCATCGCTACCGGTGAACTCGCGCATCCGTCCTTTGAGACCGGTGGCGGTAGTCAACTCATCGATCAGCCAGTCGCGTTCGCGGCGTAACGACGTGGCGCGCTCGAGGTCGTTCATCGACTCGGAGTCGTCGATGTCCTCCTGCAGCTGCGCCAACCGATCTGTGAACGTGCGCTTCGCCACGGAGTCGATGATCGGCTGGGATGAGAAGGAATCGTGAGGTACCGCGCCCGCCCCGACGGCCAGGTCGGCTGCGGGGATCTCCCGGCCAGGGTTGGCGATAAGAGTCGCCAGGTGCCGCATCCCGATGCGGTTCTCGACTACCACGGCCCGGCCCTGAAGCTCGATCTGCCACGCGCGCCCCCGACGTCTGCAGGTGCAGATGGCCACCGCATCCTCGGCGGGCGGATCCTTCTCCGAGGGCAACTCCATGCCGAGACTGAGCGCCTCCTGCTCAGCCCGAGCCAACTCCCGCCGGGCCTCGCCGCCATGGCCTGACCCGTGCCCGCGCGCGAGCGCGTGTCCGAGTCGCCAGCGGGACAGGATGGCCGCAGGCCAGTGGCCCAGCGCCTGGTTGGCGCGGATGGCCTTGCGGAAATGGTCGACGGCACGATCCACATCGCCGACTGTCAGGGCGCTTGTGGCCAGGGAGTGGTGGACGGACCCGAGACAGGTGACCCCAAGGCTGCTGATGACCGGGAGATCGGCGAACGGGCTGAGCAGAGTGTAGGCGCGGGCCGCGGCCTCGGTGTCGTGAAGCAGATATGCCGCCTCGACGACGCAGTACATCGTGGGGAGCCAACTGCTGGAGTGGGGGAGATCGGACAGATCCCGCCCGAGCACGCGCGCCAGCATGTGGACGGCTAATCGGTACTCTCCCGCGGTGGCGGCGGCCACGGCCAAGGCGGCGAGATAGGTGCTGTCCACAGCGCTGTGTATGGGGGAATGCGCCAGATCGGAGATCACTTCTACCAGTTCACCGATACGGCCCTGATACCACCGGATCGTGCCCAGGTGCTCGCAGTACCAGCCGAGAGCGTCGACATCCCCTGCCAGGTCCCCGCGTTCCGCGCACGTAGCCGCCATCGACTCCGCCTGCGCGAATCGTCCCGCGCGGATGCTGAGCATGACCTCCATCGCTCCGGCGACGAATCCGACCGCCAGGTGTTCGCCTCCCGCCAGGACGGAACGCAGCTCCGTCAGGCTGCGCTCCGCGTGCGGATCGGCGGCCATGAACAGATCGGCGGTTCGCCACATCAGGCCCATCAACAGATCCCCGCGCCGGGCCGTATGAGCAGCTTGGCTGATCAGTTCCTCGGCCAGCTCCAGACGGATGGCGCCCTCTGCCGGACCGAGAACACAGTGGTGGGCCAGGCTCAACGCCTCCGCCAGTGCCACTGGGTCACCCGTGCCTCTGACCTGCGCCAGGATCTCAAGGATCCGGTCATGCCGGCCGCTCCGGTAATCGTCCTCCGCGCACAGTCGGACGCGCAGGCGCAGTGCCAGTGACGATCGCGGATCGATCACGCTCAGAGCGTGGAGCTGGCGGGCACGGACCACCCCCGCCTCCGCTGCCGCGCGGTGTTCATGGACCCAGACACCGCCCAGCCCCAACGCCGCGCGGGCCAACCTCGGGCCGTCCCCCTGCCGATCCGCCTCGCGGTATGCCTCATCCAGCAGCCGCCTGCTGCGCCGCAGATCGCCCCTGGTGTGGAGCGCGAACTCTCCTTTCAGCAGTACGTCATCCACGCCCATCCCGCCATACCCCGTCGGCAACCCCTCCGTGGTCAACAACACCCCCTGAGATCGCACACGGATGCGCCTTCACAACCCCCGCCCAGTGCGCCCATCCCACAGCGGCGAGATCGGCAGCACACAGGTTCCACGTCCACAATGAAAGCCAACCGCGACCGTGTGAAGACCCGTTTCGCGGTCCATCGCCAAAATAGGCGCAAGACCGAGATGTCCACCTAGGGACCGAATGGAACAACGCGGAACATTTTCCGTGATCTGCGCCCAAGGACATCCCCCGAGGCCGTCCTTACGCTCCCCACCAGGACCGCAGTCCTCGCCCCGGCCTCCGTCGCTCTCCCCGACGTGCCGGAAGGAACGCGCCGCCGAACCCGGAACTCCGGATGAACTCATCAGGAAACTGCGCGCCTCCGCCGTATGACGACGCATTCCGTTCCATCCGATGGAACCGGATGGAACGCATATAGGAAAAGGGGTCGCCGGCCGGTCCGCGGGCGCGGCAGGCGGCCGGCCGCTACCGGATGGAACCCCGGTCGGCCGTTCACAGCCAATTCCCGGGGGGGAGCATATTGAGTCTTCTTCTGTTTCCGCACTGCGATCTGCACATGGTGGTCGGCAAGAAACTCAAGATCAAGGTGAAGTACCGCCGCGACGGCGAATATGATCAGCCGCACCGGTTTGACGATGTCACCGATCCGACATTCGATTTCTACGCCCCGTACGCGCCGATCGGCCATCGTTTCGACAACCCGCCCACGATCAGCAACGGAGAGATCACCGCTACCACGCCGGGGATCTATCTGTTTCAGTGCAGCGCGAACGAGTACTCGATCGTCGGCCGGTTGCAGGTGCATTCGGGGTTCGAGGACTGGTGGTTCGGCAACGACTCGATCACCACCGCGCTGGACCCCGAGTTCGCCCACGCGCAGCCGACGATATACGCCCGGTTCACCTCTGACGACACCGGCACCGACCTGGTCGGAGACATCACCGGGCACGGCTACGTGCCGTTGACATCGACCGGGCCGGCGGTGGAGGTCGCCCCGGAAGGCCGGCTGCGCGGCACAGCCGAGACTGCGCACCCGGTCGACCTGATCGGCGACTTCCTCAACAAGCAGCGGCGGCTCCCGGTCCGGGTGGTGGATTACGGCAAGCGCCGGGAGGTCCTGGACCGGGTCGAGCACTCCCGCGTCCACGATCCGGCCAAGGCGCCGAATCTGCTCTTCCTCAGCGAGGGCTTCCGGGCGTTCAACCAGCCGGACTTCACCCACGCCGCCTTCATCGCCCGCGGCCGGCTGGCCAAGCCCCGCCACGCGCCGTTCAACCGGCTGCTCCGCGGCATGAACGTCTACCAGGCCGCCCCCGACTCCACCCAGGAGCTGCTCACCTGCGGCTACCGGGTGTGTTACCAGTCTGGCAAGCACCTGGCCAAGCCGGTGCCGTTCGAGATCCTTGAAAAGATCGACGGAAAGGACGATACACGTGTTCCGCGGTACTACCAGGTACTGGAACTCGTGCACCGGGTCGGCCTGCCGAAACGGGACGAGTCCCGCGACCGCGCCGCGCTGGTGGCCGAATGGGCGAGCCAGCATCTGGACTTCGACGGCGACCGGGTGCATAAGGACGTGGTGGAGGCGTGGAAGGCGCAGCAGTTTTCTGGCCCACTCCAGACCCGCGACACCTTTTTCGGCCTGCACCTGGGTCAGCGCCTCGCCGACCAGACCCCGCGCCTAGGCAAGGTGTCGAAGCCGGCCCCGAACGCCTCAGAGGACGACATACGCAAGTTCGTGCAACGGCTCTACTCCTTCTTCAATATCCGCACCTCCCAGACGATGCACCTGGACCCGCGGCGGCACCCACCAGAGCTGTACTGGCCGGGCGCGGACAACCCGCTGACGTCCGTCTACCGCTACATCGGCGGGCTCGCCGAGCGGGACGCACCGCACCGGAACGTGGGCGAGCAATGGGTGCCGGTCGAGGAGCGGCTGAAGCCGAGCCGGGGACTGGTGGTCATCGTCGCCTACGACGACAAGCAGGGCGGGGAGAACATCGAGAATGGGTTGGCCTGCCTCACCCTGTACGACAGCCCCAGGGTCCATGCCTTCGCCGGTGATCCGGCACCGCCGGCGATGCGGCGCCTCCGTCCGGTCGACGGCATTCCCTTCGACAAGGACAAGTTCTCCGACGTCGTCGCACACGAGCTCGGTCACAGCTTCAGACTCGGCGACGAGTACGAGACGACCGGCCAGGCTCGCGTTGAATGGTACGAGTACGACAACCTGACGACGCGGGACTTCATCCAGCATGGACAGAGACCCTCGAAGTTCGACGCGAACAAGGTGAAATGGTTCAACCTGCGGCGGGTCAGACTGGCCTCCCGGGTTGTGGCGGTGACGCGGTCCCCTGGCGGGGGTGGCATTCTGGTCGAGGTTCCGGCCGAGGACCGGGTGCTCTGGGAGAACGCCCTGACCCAGACCCCCACCACCAAGGTCTGTCTCAGCCGGCCTAGAAGCACCGGGCGGCAACTGCCGTTCACCGTCGACGGGCCCGACGTCGACCCCACCCTGATCGAGGATCTACGCGGGAGGGTCCTGGACGACTTCCCGATTCTCGATCTGACCGGGCCGGTGCCGCCGGAGGGCAAGTTCCTCTTCGGGCCGGGATCCGTCCTGTTCATCCCGCAGACCGGCTCCGGTGGCGTCCCCCGCTACCTGATCGAGGATCCGGTCCGCGCCCACCTGCTGATCGACCCTCCCCCGGCCCAAGACCTGGTCGGCGGGGATCCGCTCAACGCCGTGATCTCGGCGGTGCCGAGCGACGCCCCTGACACGCCCGTGCGGATCGCCGGCTTCGTTCCCCCCTCACCGGCCAGCAGCACCATCGGCGTCTACGAGGGCGGCGGCCACAGTTCCGTCGACGTCTACCGCCCGGCCGGCACCTGCAAGATGCGCAACCAGCACCTGGCCGGCGACGAGGCAGAGTTCTGCTTCGTCTGCAAATGGCTGATCGTGCACCGGATCAACCCCGCCCTGCACAGCTGGTTGGACTCGACCTACCGATCGGGGAGAACCCCATGACTGAGCCGAGTACCTTCGACCGGGTCCTGGGCGAGCTGGGGCTGGCGCTGCGGCCGCTGGCGGACTCGCTGGCGTCGCCACAGGCGGCGCTGGGTCTGCTCCGCGAGCTGGGCTGGATCGCGGAGGCGGTCCCGCAGCCCCTGCTCGACCTGCGTACCGACCTCGACACGCTGACCGAGGGCCTGCGCCGGCTGTACGGCGAGGCCGGGGTGGTGACCGGCGACACGACCGAGCTCGCCGCGCTGCCCGGGGACGTGGCCCGGGTGCTGGCCGCGATGGACCGGATCCTTTCCGCGATCCGCGCCCTGGCCACCGCGCCGGACGACGTCATCCCGGAGTCACTCCGCGCGGACGGGTTCGGCGAGAAGTTCCCCCGGCAGCTGATCGACCACCTGGTGAGCGACTACCTGATCACGTACCGGCCCCGGCTCGGCTTCGCGCTACGCGCCCTGGGTGTGCTGCGCACCACCTCCGAGCCCGCCCAGGGCGACCGGCCGCCGTACCGGAGGACCGTCCTGGACCTGGACCGGCTGCCGCAGACGCTGGCCGGCCCCGGGCTGATGCTGGCGAACGCCTTCGGCTGGGGCGGGGACGACTTCGACCACGGGGAGCTGCTCTCCGCGATCGACGACTTCCTGATGTCCGCCGGTCTCGACATCCGGTTCGGCCCCGTGGACGACGCCACCGCGACCGGCCTGCTCGGCCTGCCCGCCGAGCAGGACCTGCCGCTCGACCGCACCATGCCGCGCGGGCTCAAGGCCGTACTGCTGGAGGGGTTCGTCAACGGGGCGGTCATGACCGGGGACGTCCGGCTGCTGCCGTTGCCGGGCACCGCGACCGGCAAGCCCGGGCTGGCGGTCGTGCCCGCGCTGGACGGCGAGCTGGACACCGCGCTGCCGGTCGGCGGCGGCCTGACCGCGACCGTGCGCACCGACCTGGACCTGCAGGGCGGGGTCGGCCTGCAGGTACGGCCCGGTGAGCCGATCGACCTGATCGTGGGCTTCCGGTCCGGGACCGCGCCCACTCACGCGACCGGGTCGATCCAGGTCAGACTGGACGGTGGCGACGCCACCGGCACGCCGCGGGTGCTGCTGGGCGCCGCGGACCGTACCCGGCTGGTGCTGCGCGGCGTGAGCGGTGCGGGCGGGGTGCGGCTGGACGCCGACGACGGGGTGGACCCGTACGTCGAGCTCGAGCTCAAGGGCCTGGAGTTCGTGATCGTGCCGGACGGCTCCGACGGTCTCCTCTCGGCGATCCTGCCGGCGGACGGGTTCGCCTTCGAGACCGATCTGACCGTCGGGCTCTCGCACCGGGACGGATTCTCCTTCCGCGGCACCTCCAACCTGGAGATCGACGTTCCGGCGCACCGCCGGATCGGGCCGGTCGAGGTCCGGTCGCTCGCGGTGTCCGCGATGCCGTCCGGTGGGAGCCTGCGGGTCACGCTCGGCTCCACCTTCGCCGTCTCGCTCGGTCCGGTGCGCGCGGTGGTCGACCGGGTCGGGCTCGAAGCGGAGCTGGAGCCGCGGCCGGATCTCGACGGCAACCTTGGCCCGGTTGAGCTTTCGACGGGTGCGCTGCCGCCGTCCGGCGTGGGCCTGTCCATCGACGCGGGCGTCGTCACCGGAGGCGGCTATCTGCGGTTCGACGCCGACCGGGGCGAGTACTCGGGCGTGCTCGAACTCGAACTCGCCGACACGCTCTCGCTTAAGGCGCTCGGCCTGCTCACCACCCGCCCGTTCTCCCTGATGACGCTGGTCACCGCGGAACTCGGCGAAGGGGTGCCGGTCGGGTTCGGATTCACCCTGCTGGAGGTCGGTGGGCTGCTCGCCCTCAACCGGGGCATGAACGTGGCCGCCCTCACCGAGGGGGTGCGTACCGGATCGCTGGCGTCGCTGATGTTCCCCCGCGACGTGGTGGCGAACGCGCCGAAGATCCTCAGCGACCTGCGCACCTACTTCCCGCCCCGCCCGGGAACGTTCCTCGTCGGGCCGATGGCGAAGCTGGCCTGGGGCACGCCCCGGCTGATGCACCTCACCATGGGTCTGATCGTGGAGATTCCCGGCAACGTCGCCGTGGTGGGCGTGCTGCGGGTCGCTCTGCCACACGAGGACCGCCCGGTCGTGCTGCTCCAGGTGCAGTTCGCCGGCGCGATCGAGTTCGACAAGAAGCGGCTGTACTTCCACGCCACCCTGTTCGACTCCAGGATCGCCTCCGTTCCCCTCGACGGGGAGTTCGGCCTGCTCGTCGCGTGGGGCGAGGACGCGAACTTCGTCGCCTCGCTCGGCGGTTTCCATCCGAACTTCGCGCCGCCCGCGCTGCCGTTCCCGACGCCGCGCAGGGTGACGATCAGCCTGCTCAACTCCTCGGTCGCACGGCTGACCGCGCAGGGATACTTCGCGATCACCCCGAACACGGTCCAGTTCGGCGCCCGGCTCGACCTCTACTTCAAAGTGTCGGCCTTCAGCGTGACCGGCTTCATCGGCTTCGACGCGTTGCTCCAGCTCTCACCGCTCCACTTCGACGTCGAGATCGCCGCCGCGATGTCGGTGAAGGCGTTCGGTGTCGGCCTGTTCTCCGTCAAGATCCGGGGCAGCCTGGACGGCCCCTCCCCCTGGCACGTCAAGGGCCACGGCGCGATCTCGCTGCTCTTCTGGGACCTGGACGTCGACTTCGAGCACACCTTCGGCGACCCGCACGTCCAGCCGGAGCTGCTGATCGACGTGCTCGCCGCGTTGACGTCGGAACTCGGCAAGCCCGAGGCCTGGCGCGCCGTGGCCCGCGACGGGCGCCTGCCCGCGGTGACCGTACGCGAGCCGGGCGACATCACGCTGCACCCGAACGGCGTGCTGCGCGTGTCGCAGAAGGCCCTGCCGTTGGGGCTGACGCTCGACAAGGTGGGCACCCAGCGTCCCGTCGGGGCCGACCACCTGACGCTCGCCCCCGCCGGCCCCCTGGTAAGGGTGGCCGACGCGCACGACGAGTTCGCGCCGGCCCAGTTCGTGGAGATGTCCGACGCGGACAGGCTGAGCAGGCCCGCGTTCGAGACCCAGCGATCCGGGGTGGACATCGCCGCGGCCGGTGCCGACGTGCGTACCAGCGGGATGGCCAAACGGGTGGTCCGCTACGAGGAGATCCTGCACGACAGGTCCTTCACCAGACAGCGGCGCCGGTTCACCCCGTACCAGGAAGGTCTTTTCTCCTTCCTGCTGCGTGACAACGCGGTGGCGCGCTCCCCGATGTCGCGGTCCAGCCGGGACCTCCTGCGTCCGCCCGGTGAGACGGTGACGGTGTCGGGTGAGAGCTACAGCGTGGCGTACACGGCCGACAACCGGGCCTTCGCCCCGGCCTTCGCCAGCGCGGCGGCCGCGCATCAGTTCCGGGCGGAGATGGTCGCCGACGATCCGGCCATGGCCGATGCCGTCCACGTCATTCCGAGCTTCGAGGTGGTGTCATGACCTCACCTGCCTACGCGTTTCTTCCGTGGCTGCGGCAGGGCCTGGCCAACCAGGTGACCGCCGCCGACGGCGACCCGGCGGTGCGGATCCGCCCGCGGGTGACCGTCTCGCTCACGGCGAGCGGCCGCGCCCCCGGCGGGGCCGTGCAAACCCGGCCCGTCACCAAGCAGGTCTCGCTGTACGGCCCGGCCGACATCCTGGGCATCGACCCCAAAGTGATCGTGCGGACCGAGCCGCGTCCCTGGATCACGAACGCCGAGCCCAACCTGCTGGCACACGTGGACTTCTACGACGAGGACTTCCCCTGGCGCTACACCCCCGCGGCCGCCGCGGCCGGCAGGCTGCGGCCGTGGCTCACCCTGCTGGTCCTCACCGAGGATGAGTTCCGCGACGGTCCGGCAGGTGGCGGCGCCCCGCTGCCCAGGGTGGAGATCACCGATCTCGCCATGCTTCCCAAGCCCGACCAGCTCTGGGCGTGGGCGCACGTGCACGCCGACCGCGACCTGGGCGCCGCTGACGGCGAGATCGTCTCAGCCGACGGCCCGGCGGTCGCGGCCCGGCTCGCCGCCGCCCTGGCCGGCAACCCGGACCTGGCCCGATCCCGGCTGCTGTGCCCGCGCACCCTCATACCGGACACCGCCTACCACGCGTTCCTGGTGCCCACGTTCGAGGGCGGACGCCGGGCCGGCCTGGGCCTCGACGTCGGCGACGTTCCGGCCACCATGTCGGCCTGGGCCATGCCGGGCGCGGAGACCGGCACGCGGCCGCAACCCACGTGGTTCCCGGTGTATCACCGCTGGTACTTCAGGACCGGCGCGCGGGGCGACTTCGAGACCCTGGTCCGGCTGCTGCGCCCGGCCCCGATCGACCCGCGGGTCGGCACCCGGGCCATCGACGTGGAGCACGCCGGCTCCGGGGTACGCGGCATCGACAAGCCGGGACTCGGGGGCGCACTGCGCCTCGGGGGTGCGTTGCGACCACCCGAGTTCCCTTTGCCCGGCGACCCCTGGGAGGCCTGGGACGAGCCGTTCCCGCGCCCCCTGCAAGAGGACCTGGCCCGTCTGATCAACCTCGCCGACGACTACCGCACCGAGGCCGACCAGGACCCGGTCATCTCGCCCCCGCTGTACGGGCGATGGCATGCGCTGACCGCCCGGGTGCGCACCGACGAACCACCGGACGGCTGGGTCCAGCGGCTGAACCTCGATCCCCGATACCGGATCGCCGCGGGCCTCGGCGCCAAGGCGGTGCGCGAAAACCAGGAGCGGTACATGCAGGCCGCCTGGGAGCAGATCGGCGAGGTACTCGCGGCCCAGCGTCGCATTCGCAACGCCCAGTTCGGCCGGCAGGTGAGCAAGGTCTGGCACGAACGGCATCTGGTCACCGCGTTGTCGTCGTCCCAGCGGGCGTTGCACCTCACCGCCCCGCTGCACCGCAGGATCGTGTCCGAAGGCGAGACGCTGCGTCAGGCGCAGACCACCGCCCGGGTCTCCCCGACCCTGTCCTCGGCGCCGTTGCGCCGGATGCTGCGCCCGCGGGGCCGGATGCTCGGGCTGCTGCCGTTCGGCGAGCACCACCAACCGCTGGTCCTGCTGGACCGGGTCAACTCCGGCGAGGCCGACCCGGCCCCACCGGACCTCGCGCCGCCCGGCGTCCTTGTCGCGGACGCGGCCGCGACGCTGGTCGTCAACCCCCAGGCCGCCGAGATCGTGCGGGAGTCCAGCCTCACCGTCGCATGGGTGACGGGGCTGCCGGGAGCATCCGGATTCACCGTCGGCACGCTCGACAAGCCCGGCGGACCCGGCCGTGGCGGTGTGGACAGCCCGGAGGCGCAGGAGTTCAAGGAGGCCCTGGAGGACAGCTTCGACTTCCGCGAGACCGCGGTCGAGGAGGGCAGCCCACCGGTGTTGCGCGACCTCGATCTGGATGGCATGGCCCAGACGGCGGTGGACGCGCTGGATCCGGACGTGACCATCCCGCGCCGGATCGACTCGACCGTCGGCATTCCCCAGATGGTGCGCGACGAGGTCGGCTCCGGCCTGGTCGAACCGATGGCGTACCCGGTGATCGACCAGCCGATGTACGAGCCGTTGCGTGACCTGGGCACCGACCTGTTCCTGCCCAACGCCAACCTGATCGCTTCCAACACAGTGAGCCTGCTGGAGACCGACCAGCGGTTCATCGAGGCCTACCTGGTCGGGGTCAACCACGAGTTCGCCCGCGAGTTGCTGTGGCGCGAGTACCCGACCGACCAGCGCGGTTCGTCGTTCCGCCAGTTCTGGGACGTGCGTGGCACGCTGTCCGACGAGGCGAGCAGGGAATCACTCCGCGACATCCCGCCTCTGCACGCGTGGGCCGTCACCTCGGCCCTGGGCAGCCATGATCATCGCGATACCGGCGGCGGGCGGGACGAGCTCGTCCTGGTGATCCGCGGCGAGCTGCTCAAGCGTTATCCGAGCGCGGTCGTCTACGCGCATCGGGCGCGATGGCCGGAACCGGACGAGACGGGATCGCGACGGCTGTCGGCCGATCCGGAGGCGGTCCGCACGCCGCGGTACGCCGCGAAGATCGATCCGGACATCACCATCCTCGGATTCGACCTCACCGCGGAAGAGGCCATCGGCGGTGACGACATCGGTGAGGATCCGGGCTGGTTCTTCGTCATCAAGGAGCGCCCCGGAGAGCCCAGGTTCGGTCTGGACACCGAGCCGAGCCCGGAGCTCACCGTGTGGAACGACTTGTCCTGGCCTGAGGTCCAACCGGGACCGGCCGGCCGCTACATCGACCTCGCCACCGCCCCGGCATCCTTGCCGCTCACGCCTCCGGCCGGGTCGCCGGAGACGGCGCAGCACGCCGAGGACGTCCACGTCGCGTGGGATTCGTCGATGACCTCCGCCGACCTCGCCTACATCCTCTTCCAGGCCCCGGTGCTCGTCGGGGTGCACGCAAGCCAGATGCTCACCACGTCTTCAGGGGAATCCGCATGAGCCGGCTCACGACCGACCCGCGAGAGGGCATCACCAACCTCGACGACAAATCACCGATCCTGCTGATGCCGGTGCGTCTGGAGACCCGGTTCGCCAAGGACTCCACGCTGCTGGTCCGCATCTATCCGGACGGCTGCAACATCTCCACCTTCGACGAAGCGCTGACAGCGTCAGAAGTGGACAACGTACGCCGTTACTGGACCGAGGTGCGCGAGGCCGGCACCGAGGCCCAGCGGCGGACGGCCTGGCGGCGGCTGGTCACCGCGCACGGTTCCGGCCGGTCCACCTGGCTGCAGGCCGTGCACCGGCCCGTGAACCCGTCCGGCCCGCCGGTCTTTCCCGACGTGGAAACCAAGCAGGACGCCTGGTCTCGGGCGCCGCGGGTGCTGTTGATGCCGCAGCGGTTCGTGGTCATCGGTTTCCGCGCCGGCGAGAATCCGCTGGTCGAGCTCGGCGCCGAGGTCGACCAGGACCTTTTCGCCGGGCCGGATCCCGCCGCCACCGGTGACGACCAGCTGCGTCACGACGAGCGCGGCGACCTGGTCATGCCTGAGCGGCTGCGGTGGCTGTCCGACTTCGACCGGGCGGTCGAGACGGGAATGGGGCTGCGGATCCCGCTCACGCCGGAACAGGCCGAGGGCGGATTCGACCGGCTGCTCGTGCTCGGCGTGCGGATCGGATCCGACGCCGAGGAAGGCGCGGCCGAGCTGCGCGACCTGTTGGGACGGCATGCTCACAACCGCACCGGCGTGGCCGTCGTGGCCCGCGGCACGCCCACGAACAACAGCGAGGACGCCGACTCGGGCTACGGCCGCCGCGACGACCCGGACGCCTCCTTCGACGACCTGCGCGAACCGGCCTACGAGGTCACCACGGACGACGAGAAGAAACGGGACGGGCAACGGCTGGCCGAATACCTCGGGCTGCCGGCCGACTTCTTCGTCCACACCCATGGCGCCGCCGGGACGGATCACTTCACCGCGCGGGCCATGAACACGCTGCTGTGGCCGGCCACATTCGGCTACTGGATGCGGGCGATGATGGGCGAGGTGTTCAGCGACGGCGCGGCCGACGACACCCGCCGGTTCTTCGAGCGGCACGTGGTCGGCGGCGGTGTCGTGCCGACGATGCGGATCGGCGCCCAGCCGTACGGCATCCTGCCGGCCACCGCGTTCTCCCGCCTGGAATGGCCTGATCGCGACGCCGACGTGAACAAGGTCGCCGGACCGCTCTACCGCGTGCTCGACACCATCCGGCAGGACTGGACCCCTCTGGTCGAGCGGGTCGCGCGCGTCGGCGGCCCCACCGACGATCCGCACCAGACGCTGTTGGACGTGCTCGCGTTGCATCCGGGCTCGGTGGAATGGTCGCAGCGCTACCTAGAAAGCCTCACCACCCTGCTCAACCGGTTGCATCTCCGGGGCCTCGGCGGGGCGATACAGCAGGTGCAGCTCGCTCAGCAGCGCACCGCCGGCCGCCAACTCCTGGCCCGCCACGGTTACAGCGGCGCAGCCGTGCCGCCCATACTCAACCAGGTGTTCTCGGGGCGGCAGAACCTGCTCACCGGCGGGGTGGTGGAGGCTCTGCCGCCGTCGGAGACCGCTCCGCTGCGGCCGTCCACCGTGGATGGCCGTAACTACCTGTCCTGGCTCGCGTCGGCCGCCCAGGGCAGCCTCGACAGGCTCTACAACCAGCAGGACTTCGTCGACGACCGGCCGCCGGCATCGCTGCTCTACCTGATGGCCCGGCACGCGCTGCAACTCGGCTACCACGAGGTCGCGGTCCGGCTGTACCGGGCCAGTGGTCTTTATACGCAGGCGCAGGCCCGAGCCGCCCGGATCGACAACCCCATCCTGCACATCAGCTCCGGCAACCCGCTGAGCGAGAGCCGCTACCAGCTGCTCTACGCCACCGCTGCGCCGATCACCGGGAGTCCGACCCGGCGGGTCTGCGATCACATCACGCAGACGATCGGCTCGCCCGCGAACAGAGAGCTGGCCGCTCAGCTCGACGCGTTGGAACGGCTCCAGAACGCTCCCACCGCGCAACTGGAACGCGCCTTCGCCGATCACGTCGACACCTGCTCGTACCGGCTGGACGCGTGGCTGCTCGGCCTGGTCGATCTCCAGCTCACCCGGATGCGTGAACAACTGCCCACCGGCCTGCACCTGGGCGCCTACGGCCTGGTCGAGGAGCTGCGGCCGGGCCGGTCCGAGCGGGCCGACTTCGTGCCCGAGGATCCGGATGTCGCCAAGGACTTCTCAGACGGTCCATTGACGCTCGACCCGGCCAACCAGGGCTTCGTGCACACCCCCTCGCTCAACCACGCGGTCGCCGCCGCGGTGCTGCGTAACGGCTACCTGTCCGGCGTGGCACCGGGTGAGGGCCCCGCGGTCGACCTGTCGTCCGCTCGGGTGCGCGCCGCGCTGACGCTGATCAACGGGGTCCGGGCCGGCCAGAGCCTGAGTGACCTCCTCGGCTACCAGTTCGAGCGGGGCCTGCACGATCGGTACGGCATGGCCGAAGTGGACGGCTTCATCCTGCCGCTGCGCAAGGAGTTTCCGCTGCGGGCCGACCGGATGGCGTCGACCCGAACGGATGACGGTGTGCCGATCGAGGCGATCGAGGCCGGCAACGTGCTCGACGGCCTGGCTCTGGTGGAGCGGCTGCGCACCGCCGGGTCCTACCCGTTCGGGGCCGCGGGCCTGCCTCCGGCGAGCCCGGCCCAAGCGGCCGCGATCAATGCCGAGGCGCACCGGCTGCTCGACACCCACGACGCGGTGGCCGATCTCGCGCTGGCCGAGGGCGTGTATCAGGCCGTGATGGGCAATTACGATCGCGTCGCGAGCACGTACGACGCCTACGCGAAGGGGACGAGCCCCGCCGAGCCCGACATCGTGCGCACGCCGTCCAGTGGCGTGACCCTCACTCACCGGGTCGCACTCCATCTGCCGCCCGCGGCGGTGCCGGGGCCTGCCGCGACACCGCGGGCCCGGATCGAGCCCGCCGTCGACGCCTGGCTCACCGGTGTGCTGCCGCCGCTCGACGAGGTCGGGTGCCGGGTCTCGTTCCGCTCCGCGAGCAGCGGAACCGACATCATGCGTGAGATCGCTCTCGCGCCGCTCGGTCTGCGACCCGTCGACCTGGTGCGGATCGGGCGTACCGACGCGCTGTCCGAACTCGACGATCGGGTGCGGAGGTACATCCGGGCGACCTTCGATCCGCGCCCCGACCAGCCCATCACCATCGACTATCACGAGGCGGCGCCAGGCCGGGTCAGCGTGTTCGAGCTGCTGCCCCTGCTGCGGGCCGCGCACCGGCTGATCAGTCTGTCGCGTCCGCTGACCGCCGACGATCTGACGCCCGGCGCCGACGCCCACCACGCCGACGAGCCCTCGCCGTTCATCGACCGTCAGCGGGTCGCCGCGGTGGATTCCGCGTTGCGGGCGGTACGGTCCGAACTCGCCACCGCCGCGAACGCGCTCGCCGTACCCGACCCGGCCTCCGGCCTGGCCTCCGACGTGGACGAACGTGTGGAATCCGCAGTGGAGGCGCTCGCGCGGGCCGCTCTGTTCGGGCTTGCCCAAGCCGGGTGGGGCTTCGCCTACGAGAGCCTCGGGGCGGCCTACGCCGACCTGCTGGCGGCGTGTGCTGACACCGCACAACGCTGCGGTGACCGGCTGGACCGGTTCGCCGAGGAGTTCGCGCGGTACGAGGCCGTTCCGCCCGAGGGATCCGACGAGGCGCGGTTCCTGTTCCTGAGCCGGGCCGAGGCAGCCATCTCGACGGCGCCGCTCCTGCCCCGGCCGTCCACCCCGGCGGCGTACGCGGCGGCCCTGCACGCGGGACCTGTCGCCGACATGGTCGCGGCCAGGGACCGGTACCAGGCCGTGGCGGTCTCCACCCGTACGACGGTGTGGGGTCTGCGCGCCGACATCATGGCCATCCCCGCGGCCCAGCCCGTCGATCTGGCCCCGCCCGACCTGGGGTCGGCCGAAGACCGGCTGATCCACCTGCTCGCCGACACCCGGTCGGTGCTCCTCACCGTGCTCGCCGAGGCCGACCGGCGGCTGGCGGCGGCCGCGGCGGCGTTCCAGGAGCACGACGGCACGACGTCGCCGGCCGAACGGGTGACGGCGCTCCAGGAGGCGGCGAAGGCGCTGCTCGGTGATGACTGCCGGCTGATACCCGAGTTCACCATGGACGGCGAGCGGGCTGACCGGTTCTCCGCGGCGCTCACCGAGAGCCGGTCCGGGGCGCCGTTCGCCCACCTCGACGTGGACTTCCCGGTGGACACCTGGTTGCACTCGACCGCACGGGTACGGGAACGGCTACACGACTGGGAACAGCTCCAGATGTTGTCCGGCGCCTTCGGCCGGCAGGAGCCGGAACTCGACGCGCTGCAGTTGCCGGCGGTCACCGGTGAGGGCTGGCTCGGGCTCGACATCCGGCCGGGTCAGGTGGTCGACTCCGACCGGCTGCTCTACACCGCTCACCTGGCGACCGGTGTCGTCCCGGGCACGCCGCAACGAGGGCTGCTCCTGGACGAGTGGACCGAGACGATCCCGTCGTCCACCGCCGAGAGCGGCATCGCCTTCCACAGCGACCGGCCGAACACCGAGGCAGCACAGGCGATGCTGCTGGTCACACCGACCCTGACCCGCGGTTCGTGGCAGTGGGACGACCTGGTCGACGCCGTGTGCGACACCATGGACCTGGCCAAGCTACGCGCTCTGGAGCCGCGTCACATCGGCGAACTCCCCTACGCGCCCTTCCTGCCGGCCACTCTGATGGCCAGCCAGGTCCGCCAGCTCACCATCTCCGCCGACCTCGCACTCAACAACGTGTTCGCGAATGTTCCGTCTCCCATGAAGGCCAAGCCATGACCGAGAAGTACATCACAGCGGAACTCAGCGCGGTGATCGCGTCCCGCGGCAGGCCCGGTGTGACGTTCTGGAACCGTCTCGAGGGCCGGCCTCGTACCCGCGCCTTCGATCGCGCGCTCCGGGCCGAGGTCCGCGACGCGCTCTGGATGCTGACCCGTCAGTGGCAGGTCGGCGAACTCCGGGGCGAGGATGCCGGATCCCCCATCCACGCGAAGGTACGCGTCGACACCACGCCGGTACGGGCGTTCCGGCCTCCTGGCGACGACGACAAGCCGCTGGTGGCGGACCTGCCGCCGCAGGCCGGAGTGGAGCAGCTTCCGGTGCCGTTGCGGATGGACGGCGTGGAGATGTCACTCGATCTGCGCC
This sequence comes from Microtetraspora sp. AC03309, assembly GCF_020826795.1. Classification (NCBI taxonomy): domain Bacteria; kingdom Bacillati; phylum Actinomycetota; class Actinomycetes; order Streptosporangiales; family Streptosporangiaceae; genus Microtetraspora; species Microtetraspora sp. AC03309. Next base: position 62,465 of record NZ_JADDIL010000008.1, read on the forward strand.
TGCTGATGGGCAGGTACTGGTTGAAGCTGCTCTCCAGGGTGCTGCCCGCCGCCGCGGACGCCTACCGGGCCGCCTACCCCGTACGTCGGCCCGACCCGGGCGAGGACGCGGCGATCTGCGCCCATCCTCTGGCGTGGGCGTCGTACCGGGCCGCCGCGACCCGGCTGATGGACGGCGCCGCGCTCTACCTGTCCATCGTGGGCGGCGCCCCGGCCTCGACCGGCATCGACGAGGTCGCCGGGTCCGAGGCCGAAGTGGACGCGCTGGGCACGCGGTTCGTCGCCTGGTTCGATCGGCTGATCTGCCGGCCCGAAGCGGCCACCGCCTGGCGACCGGAACGGATGGAGTACGGCTTCGTGGCCGACGCCGGGTCACACGGCACGCCGGTCAGCCTGGTGGCCCAGGAGTATTCCCATGGCCGGATCGACTGGCACGACCTCGACGCCGCGCCCGTCCCTTCGGACCCGGGTGACGACGAGACGGCGCCGACTCGGCACGTGCTCGGCATGCTGCCCACCGCCGCTTCGTTCAACGGGATGCCGAACAGCCGCTGGTGGACCTTCGAGGACGGCCGTACGAACTTCGGTGGCATCCGGCCCGACAGCACCGACCTGGGCACGCTGATGCTGATCGAGTTCGGGCTCGTCTACGCCAACGACTGGTTCGTGGTGCCCTTCACCCTTCCGGTCGACACGGTGGCGAGGGTGCGCGGCCTGGTCGTGACCGACGTCTTCGGGGAGCGCACCTGGGTGTCACGGGCCGAATCGGACGGGTGGCGCCTGTTCCGGACGAGCGTGGCGGGCGGCGGAGCCGTCGCGGACCACGACCTCGTGATCCTCGACACGGCCGACCACCTGCAGGAGAGCGCGCCGCTGGATGAGGTGGTCTTCGTCCGTGACGAGATGGCCAATCTGGTGTGGGCCATCGAGAAGACCATCCCATCGCCGCTCGGTGTCGGCGTGGCCGGCGCGGAGGCCGGCCACGAACTGCGTGAGTTCCTGTCGCGCGGACCCGCTCCCACACCGGCCGAGGGGACGGACATCCGGTACGAGGTGATGACCTCGGTGCCTGAGCACTGGATCCCGATGATCCCGATGCACCGCCCCGGCTCCGACCGCGCGATCCAGCTCCGGCGGGCCGCCATGCCCCGCCCGTCGTCTCCGTCCGCTCTGGTACGGCCGCGTACCTGGTTGCTGCAGGAACCCGGCCTGCATGTCCACGAGGAGGAGGTGCCCAGGGCCGGAATCCGGGTGAGGCGGACCTACCGGCGCGTCCGTGACCGGCAGGGGCGGGTACGGGTCTGGCTGGGGGCGACCAAGCAGACGGGTCGAGGTGAGGCTTCCAGTGGGCTCGTCTTCGACCAGATCGTCGATCCTCGCTGAGTCGTCACTGACGCCGATCCCTGGCTCCATCCGGCGCGACCACGCCGAGTTCCTCGTCGGTGCGAAGAACGCGCACTACCTACTGATCGTCAAGAAGAACCGGCCGAGCCATTCGTGTGCTCCGGCTCGCCGAAGGATGCGATCGTCTCGGCGACGTGCGCATCCGTACTCGCGGGGTGAGTGCGGGACCGATCAGTCGCCGGGGGCGCGCTGGACGGCGATCACGGCGGCGTCGTCGGCCAGGCGTCCGCCGACGTGGGCGAGCAGGTCCTCGCGCAGGTGGTGGACGAGCGCCAGGGGGGTCTCGTCCTCGCCCCAGGAGGCGGCACGCTCGGCGAGCGGGTAGAAGACGCCCTCGGGACTCCGGGCTTCTACGACGCCGTCGGTGTACAGCAGGAGCAGGTCGCCGGGTTCGAGCATGAACGTGTCCGCGCGGTAGTCCGGGCCGGCCAGCTCGCCCAGGCCCAGCGGCGGCGCGGGACGCGTGGGATGAAGCGTGATGACCTGTCGGCCGCGCAGCAGCAGGGGAGGCGGATGCCCACAGCTCACCATGCGCATCCGCGGCGACGCGTCCGGGATGTCGACGACCACGGCGGTGATGAAGCACTCCCCGGCCTTCTCCGGTTCGGAGGATTCGGCCAGGTTCCAGCAGACGCTGTGTTCCAGATAGGTGAGGAGATCGGGCAGGGCGGCCTGGCGGTGGGCGGCCTCGCGGAAGGCGAAGAGCAGCAGGGCGGCGTCGCCGATGGCGGTCAGGCCCTTGCCCATCACGTCGCCGACGATCAGCCTGGTGGAGTCGGCCGTTCGCGCGGCCGCGTACACGTCGCCGCCGATCTGCGCCTGTTCCTGCGCCGCCAGGTACACCGACGCCACCCGCAGCGGCCCGAGCCGCTGCGGCAACGGCCTGAGCACCACCCGCTGCGCGGCCTCCGACACCGTACGCACCTGCGCCAGTTCACGGGTGCGCCGATCCCGCAGGTACCGGAACACCGTGACGATCACCGAGACCACCACCAGCGAGATGATCTGCGACTGGAAGTACATCGTGTTCAACAGGTTCTGGTCCAGGATCACGCCGACGGCCACCAGGCCCGCGACGGCGATCGCGGCGACCATCGCGGTGGCGAAGGCGCCGGCGAACGACGCGGTGATCGCGGGCGCCACGACCAGCAGCGGTCCCATCGGGATCCCGATGGGGGTCAGCAGGTCGACCACCACGATGACCGCGATCAGTGCGAGCGGGAACGCCAGCAGGGCGTCGCTGGCCTGCCAGGGGCGATGCCGGTGCGGTAACAGCCGCCACGGGCGCATACCTCCTGCTTACACCCGGCCCCGCGGCGCGATCCCGGCAGGTGGCCGGGTTCGACGAGCCCCGCCGTCCAGCGGCGAGTACGAGGTCACCGGGGCGAACCGCCGACCGCGACGGCAGCACGAACCGCGGGCAGAGCGGCTGAGAATCGGCTGGGAAATATCACATGTCACATCCTTGTTTGTCGTCCATTCCGAAGGAGTGGCGGCGTGAGCGGCTGGAGCGACACCGCGCGACAACCGGCCGACGACGAACATCAACGGTTCGCCCGCTATCCGCGGGAGCGACGAAACCGCGGGTCAAGCGGCTGTCATGGCTTTTGCGGTGGTACAGGGGCTGCAGGCACTCCCAGCAGCGGCAGCCACACCTCGTCCACGATCTCGACGATCGACTCGTTCGACACCGCACGCATCGTCATGAGCATGTCGTGGCGCAACAGGTCCAACGGCAGGTTCACCACGCGGGACGAGCGCGGCACGTCGGGCAGCTCACCGCGCTCGACCGCGCGGGCGACGATCATCTCGAAGGCGGTCGCCTGGCCCGGCGGGAGGAGGGTGTCGCGTAGGTCGCTGAGGCTGGTTCCGGTGTCGCGGAAGTAGCCCACCAGCTGCACGCTCATCAACGTGATCATGCCTGCGCGGTCGGCGTCGGCGTTGCGGAGGAAGCCGATCGCGTCCTCGCGGAGGCTGCCGGTGTCGGGCACCTCGATCAGCCGCCAGAACTTGGCGAGAGTGGCCAGCAGCAGGTCGTCGCGCTGCGGCCAGCGCCGGTAGAGAACGGGACGACTCGTGCCGGCGCGGGCGGCGACGGCCTCGTAGGTGAAGCCGTGGTATCCGTGCTCGACCAGCACGTCCCACGCGGCGTCGAGGATCGCGCCCTCGAGTGCGGGGCCACGTCGACGGGATGCGCCGCTGTCACGGGTCGTGCCGCCGTCGGCACGACGTTCCGCCGCCTGCGCCCCGCTCGCCCCGAGCTCACCCGCGATCCGCTCGCGCTTGGGATCCACTTGCGTATCTTATCGCGGGGATCTACGGTGTCCACCGTTAGATACAGTCGCGTATCCTAAGGAGGCGCCAGTGACGTTCGACGTCATCGTCGTCGGCGGTGGACCCACCGGTCTCTTTCTGGCCTGCGAGCTCCGCCTCGCGGGAGTCCGGCCCCTGGTGCTGGAACGACGGCCGGATCCAGACCTGTCAGACAAGGCGCATGGCCTCGCCGGCCAGGTCGTACGGCTGCTGGACAACCGCGGCCTCTTCGAACGCTGCGGGGGCCGAGGAGCACCGGTGCCCGCTCCTGGGTTGTTCTTCGGCGGGATGCCGCTGCCGCTGCGCGCGCTCGGCAAGGAGAACCCGATGTATCTCCTGCCGGCCAACCAGCGCGATCTCGAACGTGTGCTCGATGAGCGCGCGGCAGAACTCGGCGCGGACGTCCGACGAGGTTGGGACGTACTGTCCTTCGATCAGACCGATGACCAGGTCGACGTCGTGGCACGCGGTCCAGACGGCACCGAGACGACCTTCACGGCCCGATACCTCGTCGGCTGCGACGGCGGCGGCAGCCTGATTCGCAAGCAGGCGGGAATCGCCTTCCCCGGCATCAGCGACGACAACGTCGTCGACCGGACGGCCCTGATCGGGCCGAGCGAGCGCTTCCGTTTCACACCGGGGGGACGTGTCGTGATCGACGGCCTCGGCGAGATCCCGGCGATGTTCCACCGCACCGATCAGGGAGTTTTCACCCTCCTCGCGCACGACCCGGAGCGGCCGCTGGTCAACACGGCCGAATGGGAAGATCACCCGGCAGGCGATTTCCCGGGGCCGGGTGCGCCGATGACGCCGGCCGAGATGGAGGAGAGCGTCGAACGGGTCCTCGGCGTGCGCCTGCCCCTGGCTCCGCCGCCCGAGGGTGCGCCCACGTTGCTTCGGCGCCTGTGCGGCCGGAACTCCCGGCTCGCTGACCGCTACCGCGACGGTCGCGTCTTCGTCGCCGGCGACGCCGCACACGTAAGCCATGGGCCGACCTTGAACGCGGCGCTGCAGGACGCGGCCAACCTCGCCTGGAAACTCGCCGCCACGCTGCGGGGTTGGGCCCCGGAAGCGCTACTGGACAGCTACGAGACCGAACGCCACGCGAGCGGCGAACGCGTGCTCATGCACACCCGAGCCGCGACCGCTCTGATGGCACCCGGAGGCGATGTCACCGCACTACGCCGGCTCTTCGCGGAACTCCTCGAGCGCACCGAGAACACGCACATGGTCGCCGCCCTGATGGCAGGCTCCGATGTCCGCTACGACATGGGCGAGGAACACCCCGCCGCGCCCACCGGTTGGTTCGTGCCACCCATCGACCTGACCACCGACGACGGACACACACGGCGCCTGGCCGAGCTCCTGCGCGACGCCCGCCCCCTGCTCCTTGACCTCACCGGGGGGAACGCCCTCGGCGCCACCGTGGAGCCCTGGAACGACCGAGTGCGCCGCGTGACCGCAACCGCCGAGGACTCCCCGGCACCCGCGTTGCTCATCCGGCCCGACGGCTACGTCGCCTGGGCGGGCGCGGACCCCGACAGCCTGAAGACAGCCCTCACCCGCTGGTTCAGCCCGGGCTGAGGCTCCAGGGTGCCGGAAGGTCGGCCACCCTCCACGACCTGCGCGTACTCGTGGAGCGGCCCACACCGAGGCGGTCGAACGGTCAGTGGACGTCGACCAGGAGCGGGACGTCCAGCCGGGCGCGAAGCTCCTCGACGGAAGTGTCGAACGACTCGAGCACGCGGACGCCATCGGGGGTGATCTCGAATACGGCGTGGTCGGTGTAAACACGACTGACACAGCCGACACCCGTGAGGGGATAGGTGCAGGTGGGCACGAGTTTCGGGCTGCCGTTCCTCGCGAAGAGCGTCATCATCACGTAGACCCGCTTGGCGCCGATCGCCAGGTCCATCGCGCCGCCTACGGCGGGGATCGAGCCGGGCGCGCCGGTGTCCCAGTTGGCGAGGTCACCACTCGCCGAGACCTGGAAGGCACCCAGGACGCACACGTCGAGGTGGCCGCCACGCATCATGGCGAAGGAGTCCGCGTGGTGGAAATACGCGGCTCCGGGCAGCTCGGTGACGGGCACCTTGCCGGCATTGGTGAGGTCAGGGTCGACCTCGTCGCCGACAGCCGCGGGGCCCATGCCCAGCATGCCGTTCTCGGTGTGGAGGACGACGCCGATCTCGGCCGGAAGGTGGTCGGCGACCTTGGTGGGCTGACCGATGCCGAGGTTGACGAAACTGCCCGGCTCGATGTCCTGGGCGACCCGGGCTGCGAGCTGGTCGGGATTGAGCGGCATCAGCGGGCTCCCTGCACGGTGTAGTGACGCGGCTCGACCTGGACCACGCGGTCGACGTAGATGCTCGGGGTGACGACGACCTCCGGGTCGATCTGCCCCGCATCCACGATCGACGAGACCTGGACGACGGTCGTCGTGGCGGCCGTGGCCATCACCGGGCCGAAGTTTCGGGCGGTCTTGCGGTACACGAGGTTGCCCATCGTGTCGGCGGTGTGAGCGGAGATCAGAGCGACATCACCCTTGATCGGGTACTCGAGGACGTAGTCGCGTCCGTCGATCGTGCGGGTCTCCTTGCCCTCGGCAAGCGGCGTGCCGACGCCCGTCGGACAGTAGAACGCCCCGATGCCCGCCCCGGCCGCCCGCATCCGCTCGGCGAGGTTGCCCTGCGGGACGACCTCGAGCTCGATCTCCCCGCGGCGGTAGAGGTCGTCGAAGACGTACGAGTCGACCTGCCGGGGGAAGGAGCACAGGACCTTCCGCACCCGGCCGGCCTTCAGCAGGGCGGCCAGGCCCACGTCGCCGTTGCCGGCGTTGTTGGACACGATGGTGAGGTCGCCCGCGCCGTGCCGGATCAAGGCGTCTATCAGGTCGAACGGCATGCCGGCGAAGCCGAAGCCACCCACCAGAACGATGTCGCCGTCCTTGACGACGCTCACCGCCTCGTCCGGCGATGCGAAGATCTGCGCTCTGCTCACGCCGCTCCTCCAGTGACGTTCTCGAGGACCACGGCGAGCGCCTGGCCCACGCCTATACAAATAGCGGCGACGCCGTACCGCTCGCCCTTCGCGACCAGAACCTTGGTGAGGGTGCCGAGGATCCGGGCGCCCGAGGCGCCGAGCGGATGGCCGATCGCGATCGCGCCACCCTTGACGTTGACGATCTCGGGGTCGATCTTCCAGGCGTCCACGCACGCGAGCGACTGGACGGCGAAGGCCTCGTTGAGCTCGACAGCGCCCACCTGATCCCAGCCGATGCCGGCCCGTTCCAGCGCCCTGTTGGCAGCCTCGACCGGAGCGAACCCGAAGTCCTGCGGCTCCAGCGCGAACGCACCACGCCCCACGATCCGGGCGACCGGGGTAAGCCCGATCCGCGCGGCAGCGGCCTCCGAACCGAGCAGCAACGCCGCCGCCCCGTCGTTGAGCGGCGACGCGTTGCCGGCGGTGATCGTGCCGTCGGGCCGGAAGCTCGGCGTGAGGCCGGCGAGCTTCTCAGGCGTGGAGTCGGCGCGGATTCCTTGGTCGCGGGTCAGGTCGACGCCGTCGACCGGAACCACGAGGTCGTCGTAGAAGCCCTCGTCCCATGCCGCCGCCGCGAGCCGGTGCGACCGCGCGGCGAACTCGTCCTGCCGCTCCCTCGAGATCGAGAACCGCTCCCGCAGTTGCTCGTTGCACTCCCCCAATGACACCGTCCACTCCGACGGCATCCGCGCGTTGACCAGGCGCCAGCCGAGCGTCGTCGAAACGGCGGTCGTGTTGCCGGCGGGAAACGCCCGGTCCGGTTTCGGCAGCACCCACGGCGCCCGGGTCATCGACTCCACGCCGCCGACGAGCACGATATCGGCGTCACCGGTGTCGATCGTGCGGGACCCGATGATCGCGGCGTCGAGCGACGAGCCGCACAGCCGGTTGACCGTGGTCGCGGGCACCGACACCGCCACTCCGGCGAGCAGCCCGGCCATCCGGCCGACGTTGCGGTTGTCCTCGCCGGCCTGGTTCGCACAGCCCCACACGATCTCGCCGATCTCGGCCGGGTCCAGCGCCGGCGCCTTCGCGAGCGCACCGGTGATCGCGGTCGCCGCGAGGTCGTCGGGACGGACGCCGGCGAGCGCTCCGTTGAACCGGCCGAAGGGAGTGCGGGCCGCCGCGTAGATGAATGCCATGGTCGGCTACCTGTTCTCCACCGCGGTGCGCGTCGTGAACGGCAGCACGAGCCGGGACGGATGGGCGGCGTCACGGTAGATCTTGTGCGTGACAGGGCGGCCCACCGGCAGGTGGAACGCGTCCGGCGGCAGCAGGGCGTTGTGCTCGTCGGCCAGCGGCTCGTCGTTGGAGAGCTCCACGACCAGCTTGTGACCGGGCAGGAACGTCGCCGCGAACGGGTAGACGCGCAGCACGTACTCCTCGATCTTCCCCGGCTCGACCGGCACCGCGCGGGTGTGCGGGTGGTAGGGGTTGCCCTCCGTGGTGCGCTCCTCGTCGAGTTCGCGATGCGAGGCCTTGAGGTAGGCGGTCGTGATGAGCTGACGCCTGCCGTTCGGGGCCTCGTCCCACATGCGCAGGATGAAGTTCGTGTCGGGCTGGTCGATCTCCGCGAAGATGTGCGCCGCGCCCTGACCCATCATCTCGGTGGGCTCGTCGAACGGAGCCGTGCTCCAGCTCAGCATCTCCACCTTGTCGGTCACCGTCAGCGGCGCCTGGTAGAAGCCGTCCGGGGCGGCGTACTCGGCGCCCATGAGTTCGGACTCGAAGGAGAGCTTTCGGCGCGGGCGGAGGTAGAGCGACGTGTACTCCACGTCCTTCGGCGGCCACTGGGCGCCGGTGACGGTCTCACGCGAGCCCTCGACGAAGACGGTGACGGCGGGCTCGTCCATGATTCCGTTGTCGATGCCCTTGATCCAGTAGTCGTACCAGCGGAACATCTTGTCGTGCTCCTCGATGAAGGGGCGCGACTGCATCGGCGGGTAGGGGCCGATGTCGAGCTTCTTCGGGCCCTTCAGCGAGTTGTAGACCTCGATGGTGCCGTCCATCGTCCAGCCGCGGCCCTGGTCGATCTGGAGCCAGACCGGGATGTCGATGTCGGGCGCGAGCGTGACCGGGTTGCGCTCCTCGTACCACTCGCCGTCGACCTCGTTCATCACGATGTCGAACCACGCCTCGTGGTTCTTCGGGTAGTTCAGCACGTGGACCAGGTTCGGCCAGGCGGCCACGTCCGGGTCCCGCAGGCGCTTGGCGACGCGCTCCTTGATCTCCTCCGGGGAGTAGGTCTCGAGCATGCGGGACGTGACGCGATCGGTGAAGGCCCAGCCGGAGTCGCCACCGCGGCCTTCGCGGGCGGCGCGCGGCATGAACCACATGACGCCGCCGTGGTAGGTGGTCTCGTAGAAGTCGTAGTGGCCACCGCTGACGAAGATCGCCTTGAGGCTCGGCGGCCGCTCGGCCGCGGCCAGCACCTGCATCGAGCCGAAGTAGGAGATGCCGATCATGCCGACGTTGCCGTCGCACCACGGCTGCGCCGCGACCCACTCGATGAAGTCGTACGCGTCCTGGCCGAGCGAGACGCCACCGGCGTTGTAGTTGCCGATGTGCTCGCCCTCGGAGGCGCCGGAGCCGCGCAGGTCGCCGATGACGTGGACGTAGTCCTCCTTGACGACGCGCGCGATGTCGCCGGCCTCGATGCAGCCGTCCCACATCGGGCTGGGGCGCCGCTGCGGCGGCGTCGTGAGCGCGAGGGCCTGCAGCTCCTTGCCGTACGGGCTGAGCGCCACGAGCGCCGGACGCGGCTTGTCGTCGACGCCCTGGTAGGCGTCGGCGGCCAGCGTGATGCCGTCGCGCATCGGCACGCGGAGATCCTTGCGGACGGCGATCTTGTCCTGGCCCGCCTGGATGGTCTGGAAGTCAACCATGGATGCGAGGCTCCCCTTTCACGAGTTCCGGTTGAAGTGCGTGCGGTAGCCGTGCATCGACGTGAAGAACGGCGACGGCTCGAGGGTGGGGTCGGCGGTGTAGTCGACCTCCTGTGCCACGTGGGCGAAGGGCGAGTACGCCGAGTCCGTCACCTGGAGTCCCGCGCACAGGCAGGCGTGAGCCGCCTTGCTGACCCGGCCCTCGATGTCGAGGCTCTCTCGGAGCGCCTCCGCCGCCTGCGCCGCGTCGAGCTCGACGCCGTACGGCGTGCCGTCGGCGCGGCGGTAGGGGTGGCCGAGGTAGAGGTGCTGCGGGCGGATCTCGTCGCGCAGGTACTCCAGGCTCGTGCGGTAGGCGACCGGGTCCGCGAAGCCCGGGAAACCGTTGGCGGCCCCGTGCACCTGGACCGCGTCGCCGACGAAGACCGAGCGCCGGCCGTCGACGACGTAGGCGACCGACCCCGGCGTGTGGCCGGGGATCGAGTGGACGGAGACGGTGACGTCGCCGCCGAGGGAGATCGTCTCGCCGCCCCTGACGAGCATGGTCGGCTCCATCTCGCCGGAGATGACCGCGTCGGCCGCGGCCGTCACCTTCGCCGCACCCTCGGGGTCGTTCAGGTACCGCCCACGCCCGCCGAGGTACTCGTCCACATGCGCCCGGCGCGAGCGCAGCATCGGGGCGTCGGCCTCGTGGATGACCACCTGCGCGCGCCGGCCGGTGAGTTCCCACAGGGCGTGGGCGCCGCCGACGTGGTCGATGTGGCCGTGGGTCAGCAGGATCCAGCGCACGTCCTCGATGCGGCGCCCGATGGCCTCGAGCGCGGGGGCCATGCCCTCGATGGGCGAGGAGGCGATCCCCGTGTCGACGATGACCGGCTCCGGCGCGTCGATGAAGAAGCTGTAGAGACCGAACCGACCCCACGGCGACACGAGGGGATGGACTTTCACTGCGGACATGGCTCTCCTTTCGAGTTCCGTGGGATCGGCGCGTCAGCGCGCGAGGAAGTCGCGGGTCTCCGCGTAGGCCCGGTGGTACTCCGGGATCCACGAGAAGTGCTGCACGAATCCGTGCCCCGCGCCGGCGTACCGGCTGACGGTCGCGTCCACGCCGGCGTCCTTCAGCTTCTGGCCGTAGCGCTCGCCCTCGTCCCGCAGCGGGTCCAGCTCGCCTGTGATGATCAGCGCCGGCGGCAGCCCGGTGAGGTCCGCCCGTTTGATCGGGGAGACGCGGGGGTCCGCCGGGTCGGCACCGCTGTCGAGGTAGAAGGCGTTGAACGGCTTCAGCCCCGCCGTCTCCAGGCCGAAGCCGACGGCGTTCTCGCGCAGCGAGCCGTAGCGGTCGACGTCGAAGTCCAGGTCGAGCGACGGGTAGAACATCACCTGGTGGGTGATCCGGTCGAAGCCGTCGTCGTGCGCCATGCCGGCGACCGCGGCGACGAACGTGCCGCCCGAACTGTCACCGGCGACGGCGAGAGTGGCACCGTCCCATGCAAGGCGCTCGCCGTTCTCGACGGCCCATCGGACCACGGCGTAGCAGTCCGCAAGGCCGGCCGGGAAGGCGTGTTCGGGCGCCAGGCGGTAGCCGACGGAGACGACCTTGAGCCCGGTCTCCTTCGCCAGCGACCGCGCGACGTGGTCGTGGGTGTTCAGGCTGCCGAGGAAGAAGGCGCCGCCGTGGAAGTAGACCAGCAGGCCGTACGCCTCGGCGTCGACCGGCGTGTAGACCCGCACCGGGACCTGGCCGACAGCGGTCTGCGCGGTGAGGTCCTCGACGGAGTGGAGCGGCAGGCGGTCGGCCACGGGCGGAACCTGGGACTCCTCGCCGGCGCGCATCGCCTCCGGGTTCAGCGGACCGGGAGGCGGCGCCGGCAGGCCGGCGAGGACGCGGGCGATGTCAGGGTGCAGGGGCATGGCGTCAGGCCTTCGGCTTCTGGGACGCGGGCTTCTGGGACGCGGGCTTCTGGCCCGGGAAGACGTCGCTGATCTCGTCCTCGGTCCAGCCCTGGCGCGAGATCCGCTGCAGCTCGTCGGTCACCGGCTTACGGGTGGCCTGGTAGCGCGCCAGCGCCTCCTTGACGGAGTCGGCCTCCTTGAGGGCGTCGGCGAGGGCGCCGGCGTCCAGGATCGCCGAGTTCGCGCCCTGGCCCTGGTGGTGCAGCATCGAGTGGGCCGCGTCGCCCACGAGGACGACGGAGTCGGAGTGCCACGTGTCGACCGGGTTGATGTCGTAGACCGCGCGGCAGTTGACGGTGTCCATGTCGAGGCCGCGGGTGATGTTCACGATCCGCTCGTCGAAACCCTCGACCGTCTTCAGCAGGTCGTCCTTGGTGATGGCCGGCGCCCAGGTGCTGTCCGGACACAGGGCGGTGATGTCGAACGAGACCTGGTCGCGGTGGCGCAATGGCAGGAGGTAGATCTTCGTGCCCCGGCCGATGTACATCCGGAGGTTGTCGTCGACCGCCATCCCGTGGGCGTCGTCGACGGAGATCACCGCGCGGTAGGCGTGCTCGCCGGAGAACACCGGCTCGTTGCCGCCGAACAGCTGGCCACGCACGACCGACTTGATGCCGTCGGCACCGACCACCAGGTCGGCGGTGACCGACTCGCCGTTGGCGAAGGTCAGCGTCGCCTTGTCACCCTCGTCCTTGACGCTCTCCAGCTTGTGACCGAGGTGCACCATGCCCTCGGGGAGCACACCCAGGAGAGCCTCGATGAAGTCACCGCGGTGGATCAGGTGGGTGGTCTCGCCGAAGGTGTCGATCTCCGGCCACGACTCTTTCATGATCGGGTCGTTGGTGGCGGTGAGGATCTCGAAGTAATCGCTCGCGGAGCTGACCTTCTGGATGGCATCGATGATGCCCCACTGGCGGAACCGGTCCATGGTGGACGGGCGCAGGCCGATGCCGGCGCCGACCTCGCGGATCTGGCTCGCCTGCTCGTAGACGTTGACGGTGGCGCCGAGGAGGCTCAGGGCCTTGGCCGATGCGGCGCCGGCGTATCCCGCGCCGACGACGGCGATGTTCAGGTTCTTCAGGTCGGAGGGGTGCATGGTTCTGGCTCCTTGTCCTTGTCAGTTCTTGATCGACAGGAAGTCGGCGGGGTTGTCGACGAAGATCGTCTTGATGGCGGTCTCGTCGAGACCGGCGGCGCGGAGGTCCGGGATGAGGTCCTCGAAGATGTAGTTGACGGTGTGGCCCTTCACACCCGGCCAGCCCAGCGGGCTGCAGTTGGCGTCCGCCGAGGCGAGCACCTGCTTGATGCGGCCTTCGCCGCTGATGAACCGGAGGAAGTGGTCCAGGCGCTCCCTGCGCGGGCGGGCCCAGAACGGCGGGTCCGGGAGCTCGGTCTCGTAGCCGAAGGTGTCGAAGCCGATCCGGCCACCCTGCTCGGCGATCCAGGTGTCGCGGGTCTTGTCGGCGTTGACGCCGTCGTCGACGTGCCCGAAGAGCACGCGGTCGAGGGGAAGGCCCTCCTCGTTGAAGATCGCGATCGCGTTCTCGGCGTCGATGGCCAGGTGGGTCAGGATGCCGACCCCGGTGGCCTTGGAGGCGCGGGCGGCCGCGCGGTAGATGCGCTTGTCCAGGTCGGTCATCCGGCCGCCCCGGCTGACGCCGACCTTGATGATGCCGGCCTTGCCGCCGGTGTTGCCGATGCCGACGGTGATCTCGTGGATGAAGTGCTCCGCGAGGTACTCCACGCTCGCCCGGGCGAAGAACGGCAGGGCGGTGTCGCCGCCGACGAAGCCGGTGGAGGCGACGATGTGCACGCCGGTCTTCGCCGACAACGACTGGTAGTAGTCGATGTCGCGGCCGTTGCAGATCCCGGTCGCGTCGACGAACGTGCCGCCGCCGTACTCGTGGAACCTGCGCAGCTTCGGGACGGTCTCGTCGTACCGCTGCTCCGGCGTCTTCCACCACTTGGTGTCCAGCTCGGAGCCCGGCATGCCGTACCCGATGTGCTCGTGGACGGCCACGAGGCCCAGCTCCTCGGCCGGGATCGGCCCCAGGACGGTGTTCACTCTCGGCACAACGCTCACCTTTTCGAGAAGAAACTTGAAGATCTTGGGCTGTCGCGCGCTCAGCGCACCGACAGCAGCTCGCGCGGGTTGTCGACGAGGATCCGCTGGACGTCCTCGTCGCTGAGGCCCTGTGCCGTAAGGAGGGGGGCGAACGTCGACAGGACGTAGCTGTACGGCGTGTCATTGCCGTCATGGCCCTTGGCCACACCTGTCGCGCCGCTCGAGAGCAGGATCCGCTCGCCGAAGCCGGCCTCGACGAGCTGGGCCACCAGGGCGACCCGCTCCTTGTCGCCGAGGTGCTGCTCGTCCTCGGTGCCCACGTGGTCGATCGCGACGTAGGCCCCGCGGCGGGCGACCTCGAGGGGCGCGCCGACCGCGACGGCGTCCTTGCGGTCGAGCCCGCCGACGACGACGCGGTCGGCCGGCAGCTTCTCGTCCAGGATGACCTCGAGGTCGCGTACGGCGTCGTCCCCGAAGCGGATGGACACCGGGACACCGGTGGCCAAGGCGGCGCGGGCCGCACCGCGGAACAGGCTCTCGTCGGTCGCGGTCATGCCCGCGAGGGTGGCGGCGGTGACCACGAGGCCCGCGGCGCCCCGCCGCTCGACACGGGGAACCACCATGCCCTCGGTGACCTCCTCGGCGAAGAGGTCAGCGAACTTCTCGGCCGGCCACGGCGTCGGGGGGTTGGTCTGCGGCGTCAGGAAGTAGCCGCCGAGCATCTCCTCGGGGCCCTGGCCCGTCGACGCGACGATGTGCACGCCGGTCGTGCGCGAGAGGGCCTCGTACAGTCTCACATCGCGTCCGTGGAACATGCCGGTGCTGTCGACGATCGTCCCGCCGCCGTGCCCGCGGAAGTCCTTCAGCTTCTCGGCCAGGGCCTCGAAGATCTCGGCACGGTCGATGGTGACGTCGAACCCGTACTCCGCTCCCGGAACCACCGACAGTAGAGCCTCGTGAACCGCGACGACCCCCAACTCCTGCGCGGGAACGGGGCCGAGGACGGTGTTGACGGTGTTCTCGGCAGTCTGGGCATCCATCACTGCACTCCTTTCGGTCTCGCGCGAGTGACCGCGGTCACGCTGCGGCGTGAATCGTGCCATCTAAATTTACATAGCGTCAAGTAAATGTCCGGCAGGTAAACTAGACTACCTGCCTGTATGGAACAGGTCGAGGTCCCCACCTCCGGGAAGCGGGGACCTCGACTCGGCCCGGCGACTCTCAGGTCACCCGGCGGGGACGAACTCCTCGTCGATCAGAGGCTCCGTGACGTCGGCGCGCTTCGAGCCGAAGAGTCCGAACAGCGTCAGAGCCGCCGCGGCGGCGGCACAGAGGCCGGCGACCAGGAACGCGAGGCTGTAGGCGCTGCCGAGCGACTCGAGCGCGAGCACGCGGAGGTTCTCCGGCATCGGCACCGGCGGCATGTCCGGACCGGCGCCGGGCACGACCGGCATCGAGTTGATCGCCATGGCGCCACCCCCATGGGCGATACCCCCGGCGATGTCGGTGTACGGCGACTCGAGCCCGGACTCACCGATCGCCCTGCCGACACCGGCGCCCAGGTCACTGTTCGCCCGGCTGACCGCGAACGCGGCGATGAGCACCGGACCGAGAGCGAAGCCGAAGTCGCGGAGCAGGTTGGTGGTGGCACTGGCCATGCCGGCGAGCCGTAGCGGAACGGTGTTGATCGCGACGGCCGTGATCGAGCCGACGGTGAGCGCGAAGCCGACACCGAGGGCCAGCATCGGACCGATGAACCGCGTCCAGTTCATGTCCTGGACGTCGAACGTCGAGCACCAGATGCCGCTGACGGCGATGAGGGCGAAGCCGACGGTGAGCACCCAACGAGGCGAGAAGTTCCGGATCAGGTGGGAGACGGCCGGCACCAGCACGAAGGCCGGACCCTGGATGAACAGGAACAGCACGCCGATCTTCAGAGCGCTCTGGTGCTGGATCGCGCCGAGCCAGATGCTCATCGAGTAGCACGTCGCGAGGAACGCGAACATGCCGACCACCGTGGCGATCGCGACGATCGCGTAGGAACGGTTGGCGAAGATGCCGAGGTGCAGCAGCGGGACGTCGGTCCGCAGCTCGATGACGACGAAGGCACCGAGGAGCACGAGGCCCGCGACGAAGGCGCCGATGATCTCAGGGCGGGCGAAGCCGGCTTCGGAGCCCTGCGTGGCGGCGAAGAGGATGGCGATCAGACCGAGAGCCAGCGTGATTTGGCCCGGGATGTCCAGCTTGCGTCCCTCCGGCGCCGAGGAGTCGGCGGCGAACTGGGTGATGACGATCGAGACGACCGCCGCCGCGATCACCACGAGGTACGACGTTCGCCAGTTGCCCTCCGCGGCCAGCCACCCACCCATCAGCGGGGAGATCGCCGCACCGATCGAAAGGAAGCCGGCCCAGACGGCGATGGCCTTGGAGCGGGCCTCCTGCGACGGGCTGACCGCGGCCAGCATGGCGAGCGAGATCGGGTAGAGGATCGCGGCTCCGAGACCCGCGACGACCTGCCCGATCCACAGGATCTGGACCGTCTCGGCGACGTGGCTGACGAGCGAGCCCGCAACGGTCAGCAGAGCACCCGCCTGCAGCAGCCGCTTGCGACCGAACAGGTCACCGATCACGCCGGTGGTCAGCTCGAAGACGACCATGGGGATGGCGAAGGCGGCAGTGACCCAGGTCAGTTCGGCACCGGTGGTCTGGAACTCCTGCTGGAGGGTGCCATTGAGCGCGCCGGGCAGCGAGTACGCCACTTGCGCGAGGAGTACGGCGAAGCAGCCGGCGACCACCGTGGCGGTGTAGCCCTGCTTGCGCGCAGCGGTCTGCGTCATTGCGGATGCTCCTTGTCGATGGACCGGGCGATCGGTTCCGATCGCTCGAGATCGGCCCCCCGATGTGAGCTCGATCACCTATTGGATGTGCAAGGTGCCATATGACTTAACACACGGTCAAGTGTCTGAGCAGTACGTATTCAGAACGATCAGTGAGGTCAGAGCCCGGTCGTCGTGCTCTAAGCTGGCGGGCATGGCGACGCTTCGTGCGGCACAGAAGGAGATGACGCGAAAGCTCCTCCTCGACGCCGGCCTGGACCTGTTCGTGTCGAAGGGCTATGCGACGACGACGGTCGACGACATCGCGTCGGCGGCGGGGACGACGCGGGTGACCTTCTATGCGCACTTCCCCTCCAAGGTCGATCTGATGAAGGCCCTCGTCTCGGAGCGGCTCAACGCCGCGCTCGACCGGGTCCCCTCCGCCGAGCACGGGTCGACCGAGCGTGAGTTGGTCGCCGTGGTCGAGGACGGCTCGCGAGAGCGGTTCCGCGCGTGGCTCGCGTCGACCTCGGAACGATGGGACGTGATTCGCCCCTACACCACGGCCGCCTTCGAGGCCGCGGCTGTCGACCCCGCGATCCGTACGCTCCTCGACGAATGGCTGAACGAGGCCATCGGTGACATCAAGGACGGGCTCGACCGTGCCGACCGGTTCCCAGCCGGCACCCGCCACTTCCGCAGCGTCATCGCCATCACCGAACTCGACTACGTCGCGCGTCACTGGACACCGGGGACCTGGGGGGTCGGGCGCGACGAGATGCTGGACGTCCTCACAGAGAGCTGGGTCGGCTCGATCGGGCGTCACTGAGGCTGAGCCGCGCCGGTCCGCGCGAGCTCGCCTCGGATTCCGAGTCTCCTGCGATGGACCGGCGCGTGGCGCACCATCAGGCTTCTCGTGAGTGTGCGGCTGGTGTCGGGGATGCTTCCGCCCCGCCGATCAGGGCGGCGACGTCGACGGAGTTCAGCGGGATCGGCGAGAACATCGGCGGTTCCTCCTCCGGCGTCAGTGCCGTGGGGCCATAGATCCACTCGGTGAAGGAGTAGTCGTAGGTGTCGCGGGCCCGCAGGAGCGTGTTGCGCTGGAGGCGGGCGACGCCGTCCAGATGCCACAGCTCGCCCCAGGCGCGGGCCGTGGTCAGGACACGCCGGCAGTGCTCGGGGCGGACGGCTTCGTAGGCCGCGAGGGCGCCCTGCCAGTCGATCGCACCGCTCGCGTCGCGGCGCGCCGCGACGTGCTTGGCGAGCACCCAGCCGTCCTCGATCGCCATGATCGCGCCCTGCGCCATGTACTGCAGCGGCGGGTGGGCGGCGTCGCCGAGCAGCGCGATGTCGCCGTCGACCCAGGTCATGATCGGGTCGCGGTCGAACATCCGCCACCAGCGGTCGCGCCACATCAGCGGGATGCCGGCCCGAACGTCCGGACAGGTCTCGGCGAAGGCGTTGTCGAGCTCGTCGGGTGTGCCCCAGTCCTCCTCGCCCGCGAGGGCCTTGGGGGACTGGAAGACCGCGACCTGGTTGAGCATCTCGCCGCCGCGCAGCCCGTAGTGGACGAAGTGGCAGCGCGGGCCGACGTGGACCGAGACCTCGCTGAGGTCGACGTCCCGGCCGACCTGTTCGATGGGTATGGCGGCGCGGTAGGCGACGTAGGAGGAACTGACCGGCTCGTCCTCGGCCAGGAGCCTGCGCGCGCCCGAGTGCAGGCCGTCGGCGGCGATGACGATCCGGGCCTCGTCGGCGCGGCCGTCCGCCAGCAGCACCCGGGCGCCGGACGCGGTGTTCTCGTAACCGCTGACGCGGGCGTCGGTGACCAGGTCGACTCCCGCGCGCCGGCAGGCGCGCAGGAAGATGCCGTGCAGGTCGCTGCGGTGGATGACCATGTACGGGAAGCCGTACGTGCGCTCCAGGTCGACCAGGTCCAGACGGGTCAGCTCGCTGCCGTCGACGGCGTCGCGCATCACCATGCTCTTCGGCAGCACGCCGAGGCTCCTGGCCTCCTCCAACAGGCCGTAGTCGTGCAGGATCCGGGTGCAGTTGGGTGCGATCTGGAGGCCGGCGCCGACCTCGCCGAACTCGCGGGCCTGCTCCAGCACGCGCACCCGCAGGCCCTCGCGGGCCAGGGCGAAGGCCGCGCTCAGGCCGCCGATGCCGCCTCCGACGATCAGGACGTCGACGGGGTTCGCGGAGGTGGTGGATGTCGTCACGTTGCTCTCCTCGAAGGCCGGGACGCTCACAGCCAGGCCGGCAGGGCCGGCGCGGAAGAGCCGTCGGAGGTGGTCAGGGCGTGCGGGCGTCCGGCGAGGTAGGCCGCGACGTCGGCGAGCGGGCCGTCGACGGTGACGGGCTCGCCCTCGCCGGGCAGCTCCCAGCGGTCGCCCGTGTCGGTGGCGGCCAGGACGACCGCGGGACCCGCGGCGCTGCCGCGCTTGGCGACGATGTCGTCGGCGAGTGCGGTCATGAATCCGGCGGGCAGGTCGGTGAAGGCGATGCCGGAGGCCAGGTCGACGGCGTGGACGCAGACCTCGCGGGAGCGCAGCCATGGGATCTCGGTCGCGGGGACGGTACGGCCCTGGGCGGTGACGACCATGGCGTTCCACTGGTCGTCGTTCAGGCCGGCGACGCCCGCGGCGAGCCGTTCGGCGGACGAGTTCAGCCAGGCGGCCAGCTCGGCGGCCGGCTTGCGGGAGCCGGCCTCGATGTCGGCGTCGCGCTGCTGGGGCGAGGAGTACATCGGGGTCTTCTCGCCGGTGGCGGCCCAGCGCACCAGGTTGCTCAGCGCGTCGGCGTTCGCCGCCACGTGGGCCACCAGGTGCTTGCGGCTCCAGCCGGGGAGCCCGGAGGGGGCGAGGTACTCTTCCTCGCCCCACCCGGCGGCGGTGTCGAGGAGCAGCTCGGTGCCCGTCTCGCTCCAGCTCAGGGTGTCATCGAAGGTGCGGGGCATCAGGACGCCCCGTCCTTGGCCACGGTGTTCTCGAGCCGGCCGATGCCCTGGATCTCGGTGACGACGCGCTCGCCGCCGGTCAGGTAGCGCTTGGGGGTGCGGGCGTGGCCGACGCCGCCGGGAGTGCCGGTCGCGATGATGTCGCCGGGGTTGAGCCGCACGATCGTCGAGACGTACTCCACCAGCGCGACCGGGTCGAAGAGCAGGTCGCCGGTGTTGTCGTTCTGCATGACCTCGCCGTCGACGCTGAGCGTGACCTCCAGCTCGGGACGCACGCCGCCGGCCAGCTCGTCGGGGGTCACGACGTAGGGGCCGACCGGGGTGGAGGAGTCCCAGATCTTGCCCTGCAGCCACTCCTTGGTGCGGAACTGCCAGTCGCGGCAGGTGACGTCGTTGAGGATGGTGAAGCCGGCGATCGCGGCCTCGGCCTCGGCGCCCTCGGCACGGCGGACCGGCTTGCCGATCACCACGGCGAGCTCGACCTCCCAGTCGAACTCGTCGGTCTCCTCGGGGCGGGCGATGTCGTCGGCGGCGCCGATGAGGCAGTCGGCGAACTTCGCGAACAGGGTGGGGTACCGCGGCAGGTCGCGCCCCATCTCCTGAATGTGGTTCTTGTAGTTCAGACCCACGCAGACGACCTTCGAGGGGGCCGGGACGACCGGTGCGAAGTCCGCGCCCTCGACGGGGTAGGTCGTGGCAGCGCCCGCGTCGACGGCGGCGGCCTTGGCGGCCCAGTCGCCTGAGGAGAGGAGTTCGCCGAGGTCGGCGGCGCCGAGGTCGACCAGCCGGTCGCCGTCGAGCCGTACGGCGCGGGTCGAGCCGTTGACACGGAGGGTGGCGAGCTTCATCGGGTGGTCCCTTCGATACGGGTGTCGTGCTGGGTGCGGTTGAGCTGGAGAGCCTCGAAGACGGGGGCGTCGCTGAACCGGAACAGGTCCAGCGCGCCGGAGTCGGAGTCGGTGGAGCCGGCCTCGGACCTGGCCGAGAAGGGCTGCCAGGACGGGACGGCGAACAGGTCGCCGCGGGTGACCGTCCAGGTCCTGTCGCCGACGGTGACGGTGCCGGAGCCGTCGAAGACCTGGTAGACCGACGAGCCGGTCTCGCGGACGGGGGCGGTCTCGGCGCCGCGGGCGACGCGGTGCATCTCGGCGCGGAGTGTGGGGAGCACGTCGCCGCCGGTGGCGGGGTTGGTGTAGCGGACGGCGGCGTGGCCGGGTTCGACGGTGCCGCCGAAGCCCTCGGCCTCCAGAGCGAGTTGGTCGGCCAGGGCGCGGTCGGTGAACTCCCACTTGTAGGACAGCAGCGGGGTGCCCGGGGTGAGCTCGCCGACCGACAGCGGGCGCAGGCCGGGGTGGCCCCACAGCCGCTCGGAGCGGGACCGCTCGGGAGTGATCCGCTCGGCGTCGCTGATCTCGTCACGGCCGAACTCGAAGAACTGTGTCTCGGTGACGTACTGGAAGGGGATGTCCAGGCCGTCGATCCAGGCCATCGGCTCGCCGGCCGCGTTGTGGTGGGCGTGCCAGTTCCAGCCGGCCTGCGGGAGGAAGTCACCGCGGCGCATCGGGACCGCGTCGCCGCCGACCACCGTCCACACACCCTCGCCCTCGACGACGAAGCGGAAGGCGTGCTGGGTGTGGCGATGCTCGGGAGCGTCCTCCCCGGGCATCAGGTACTGGATCGCGGCCCACAGCGTGGGCGTCGCGAAGGGCCGTCCGCCCAGAGCGGGGTTGGCCAGCGCGATCGCCCGCCGCTCTCCCCCGCGGCCGACCGGGACCAGGTCGCCGGCCTGCTCGGCGAGCCGCCGCAGGTTCTCCCAGCGCCACAGGTGCGGCACCGCCCGCGAACGGGGATGCGCCGGCAT
Organism: Microtetraspora sp. AC03309; assembly: GCF_020826795.1. Classification (NCBI taxonomy): domain Bacteria; kingdom Bacillati; phylum Actinomycetota; class Actinomycetes; order Streptosporangiales; family Streptosporangiaceae; genus Microtetraspora; species Microtetraspora sp. AC03309. The sequence goes on from NZ_JADDIL010000008.1 coordinate 83,762, forward strand.
CAGGCCGCCGATCTCCGTCCACAACGGCACCAGCAGCTCCCGCTCGAAACCGCGGTAGAGGTCCTCGAGCGCGGGGGTGACGTCGGGCTGGTCCGGAGCGTCGATCGCACGGAGCCGTACTGGGGACTCTGGCGTGGTCACAGGGGTGCTCATACGGCTAATGGTGCTACTGTCACGCTGTGAAGAACGCGTAATTCTGCTCTGCAGAATCGAGGGGTCGTGGACAAGCCGCTGAAGAATCCGCCGACCTACCTGATCAACAGTGTGGACCATGCGCTGCGGATCGCCGCGATGCTGCAACTGGAGGGCGAGCTGACCGTCTCGGAGGTCGCCGAGCGGCTGGGCGTGGCCCGCTCCACCGCGCATCGGCTGCTCGCGATGCTGGTTTACCGGGACTTCGCGGTCCAGGACGAGCGGCGCCTCTACCGGGCCGGCCCGGTCCTGGAGCTCGCGGCCCACTCGCCCTCGGTCGCGTCTCGACTGCGGGCGGCGACTCTGCCGCACCTGCACCGGCTGGTCGGCGTGCTCGACGAGTCCGCCAACCTGGCCGTGCGCACCGGGGACACCGTCCGGTTCATCGCCAGCGTCGAGTGCTTCCAGAGCCTGCGGGTGGGCTCCCGCGAGGGCATGGTGTTCCCGGCCCACCGCACCACGGCGGGGCTGCTGCTGCTCGCCGAGCTGACCGACGAGGAACTCGAGGCGGCCTACCCGGCCGAGCGGTACGCCGACCGGCCCGCGGACCGACCCGACCTGGACCGGCTGCGGACCGAGCTGGCCCGGGTGCGGCGCAACGGTTTCGCGCTCAACCAGGGCCGCTCGGAGCGCGGCGTGGTGGCGCTCGGTGTGCCGGTCCGGGCCCCGGACGGGAACGCCCTCGCCGGCCTGTCGGTGTCGATGCCGAGCGGACGCTACGACCGGCACCGGCTGCCGTCACTGGTCGACGCCCTTTCCCGCACCGCGGACGCCGTCGAGGCCGACCTCGCCGACTCCCTCCTGAACGCTGACGCTCAGTCCCACCGCTCAGGGCGATAATCCGAATGCCCATCAGTGAGGGCGTCCGCCCCATGTTCCGATCGGCCCGTCCCCGTGCGTGAGCGGCCTCATAGGTGGGCCAGCAGTCCCTCCAGCGGTCGCGGCACGCGATCGAGCTCCAGTGCCGCGACGAGCGGGCCGGAGTAGCGGATCTTGCGGCCGCCGCCTGCTCCCATGAACCGGCGCAGCTGGTCGTGAGTGCTGCGCCCCCGCCATGTGGGTTGCTTCTGGAGTGTGCGAAATGAGCTGAGATCGCCCTCGGCATCGACGACGCGTTCGACCGTGGCGGTGCCGAGGGCGCGGATCAGCTCGTCTTCCAGGTCAGCCACGCACACGAAGAATCCGAGCGCCTCCAGATCGCTTCTGTTGAGATCGGACCCGAGGCCGGCGCGCTCGAGACTCTTCCGGAAGGCGCCTTCTTCTCCGGCGTCACACAGACCGGCCAGCCGGAGATCGCGACCGGAAGGGCCGAACTCGCCGATGTACGTCCCGATGTTCGTGGCACCGCCCATCGCCACGAGGGAGATGCCTTCGGCCGCGAGGTCTCGGCCCCGGCGCTCGGCCAACGCTTCGATGGCCGACTTGTCGCTGATCCCCTCGACCAGGACCACGGTGTGCGTACGGTTCACGCACTCAGCCTTGCACCGAATCCGGCCAGGTTTGTACCTATTTTCCCGCGTTGAGGGAAATCCTGATCGGCGGGGCCCAAGGGTCTTGCCGGAGAAGTGACGCACGCGACAATATAAGTCGCTATACGTCTAACGACGCGCTCCTGGCACCAACGGAGGTGGCCTGTGACGATGATCGGCTCGGCAGTACCACGTAAGGAGGACGCCGCGCTGCTGACCGGGCGCGGCACGTTCGTGGACGACATCCATCGTCCGGGGCTTCTCCACATGGTCTACGTGCACAGCACGGAGGCCCACGCGCTCATCACCGGAATCGACGCAGAAGAGGCCCGGTCCCTGCCGGGCGTGCTCGGCGTCTGGACCGCGCGGGACTTCGCCGGGCTCCCGCCCCGCCCGTCCGTCCCCGGCCTGGAACGCGGGTACCTGGCCGGCGACAAGGTGCACTACGTCGGCGAGCCGGTGGCCGTGATCGTCGCCGCCGACCGGTACACCGCCGCGGACGCGGCACGCGCCGTGCGGGTGGCCTACGAGCCACTGCCGGTGATGGCCACGGTGGCCGACGCGCTCGCGCCCGGCGCCATACCCATCTTCGCGCCGCTGCCCGGCAACCTCGCCTTGGAGCAGCAGGTGACGCCGGACGACGTGACGGCCGATCTGGAAGCCGCCCCGAACCGCCTGCGCGCCCGGCTGGTCAACCAGCGCTGCGCCGGCACGCCGATCGAGCCGTACGGGGTGCTCGCCGACTGGACCGGGGCCGGACCGACCGTGTGGGCCACAGTCCAGGCGCCGCACCGGGTCCGCGCGGAGATCGCCGAGCGGTTCGGTCTCGCCAGGCACCTGGTCCGCGTGATCGCGCCCGACGTCGGCGGCGCCTTCGGGGTGAAGTCCTCGTTCATGCCCGAGCTGTTCCTCGCGCCCGAGCTGTCGCGCCGGCTCGGCCGGCCGGTCAAGTACGTCGAGACCCGCGGCGAGCACATGGTGCACACCTACCACGGCCGCGACCAGATGCAGGACGTCGAGGTGGGCTTCGACGCCGAGGGCCGCGTCCTCGCCCTGGACGTGACGATCACCGTCAACGTCGGCGGCGTGCCCGACCCGGTGGGCATCGGGCTCGCCACGCTGACCTCGTACATGCTGGGCGGCTGCTACAGGATCCCGAAGATCGCCGCTCGCTTCCGAAGCGTCGTTACGAATACCACGCCTACCGCGTCCTACCGGGGAGCGGGGCGGCCCGAGGCGAGCTTCCTGATCGAGCGGGTGGTCGACCTCGTCGCCCGCGATCTCGGCAAGGACCCGGCCGACGTCCGGAAGGTGAACCTGATCCAGCCGGATGAGATGCCGTACCAGACCCCGTTCGAGGGGATCGTGTACGACGAGGCCGACTACCCGGCCGCGCTGGACCTGCTGCTGGGCGAGCTGGACTACGCCGGGCTGCGCGCGGAGCAGGCACGTCGGCTGGCGGACCCGGCCGCTCCGCTGCTCGGCGTCGGGCTGTCCACGTTCGTGGAGATGGGCGGCTTCGGGCCCACGCCGCTGTTCGAGCAGTTCGGCTACCTCGGCGGCTGGGAGTCGGCGAACGTCCGGCTGCAGCCGGACGGCTCGGTGATCGTCCTGGTCGGCACCGCCCCGCACGGCCAGGGCCACCAGACCGCCCTGGCCCAGATCGCCGCCGACCAGCTGAACGTGCCCTTCGAGGCCATCAGCGTGCTGTACGGCGACACCGCGGTCGTGCAGGAGGGCACCGGCACCATGGGCAGCCGGGGCATGCCGGTCGCGGGCAACGCCGTCCGGCAGGCCGCGGCGGAGGTGGCCGCCAAGGCCAGGACCATCGCCGCGCACATGCTGGAGGCCGACGCGGACGACGTGGTGCCGATCGGCGACGGGTTCCAGGTCAACGGCGCGCCCGAGGCGACGGTGACCCTGGCCGCGGTGGCCGAGCGCGCCTTCAAGCCGCACCTGCTGCCCGAGGGGACCGTGCTCGGCCTGGAGAACACCGCGTACTTCGAGCCGAAGAACCTCAGCTACCCGAGCGGCGCGCACGGCTGCGTGGTGGAGATCGACCGGGACACCGGGCGGGTGTCGATCCTGCGCTACGTCTGCGTGGACGACTGCGGCACCGTCATCAACCCGCTGACGGCACGCGGGCAGATCCACGGCGGCGTCGCCCAGGGCATCGCGCAGGCGCTGTACGAGAAGGTCACCTTCGACAGCGAGGGCCGGCCGCTCGCCGCCTCGCTCGAGGACTACATGGTGCCCGGCCCGCTCGACCTGCCCCCGTACGAGACCCATCACATAGAGACGAAGTCCAGCTTCAACCCGCTCGGCGCCAAGGGTCTCGGCGAGGCCGGGGCGACGGCCGCGCCGCAGGCCGTGGTGAACGCCGTGGTGGACGCGCTGGCCCACCTCGGCGTGCGCGACGTGGAGATGCCCTGCACGCCGGAACGAGTTTGGAAGGTCATGCACGATGCGAGTTGAGATCACCGTCAACGGGCAGCCGCACAGCCGGGAGATCGAGCCCCGGCTGCTGCTCGTCCACTTCCTGCGCGACACGCTGTCCCTGACCGGCACCCACATCGGCTGCGACACCTCCAGCTGCGGCGCCTGCACGGTCCTGCTCGACGGCGTGGCCGTCAAGTCCTGCACCGTCCTGGCCGCGCAGGCCGACGGCTGCGCGGTCACCACGATCGAGGGGCTGGCCGGGGAGGACGGGCTGTCGCCCGTGCAGGAGGGCTTCCGGCAGTGTCATGGCCTGCAGTGCGGGTTCTGCACGCCGGGCATGGTCATGGCCGCCACCGCGCTGCTCGCCGAGCGGCCCGACCCGACGGAGCAGGAGATCCGCAACGGGCTCAAGGGCAACATGTGCCGGTGCACCGGCTACCAGATGATCGTCGAGTCGGTCCAGTGGGCGGCCGCGAACGGAGGCGCACGATGATCCCGGCCGCCTTCTCCTACGTGCGCGCGGGCTCCGTCGAGGAGGCACTCGACGAGCTCTCCCGGTACGGCGGCGCCGCCAGGGTGCTGGCGGGCGGCCACTCACTGCTGCCCGCGATGAAGCTGCGGCGGGCCGAGCCCGGCGTCCTGATCGACATCGGCCGGCTCCGCGAGCTGTCCTACGTCAGGGCGGACGGCGACCGGATCGCGGTCGGCGCGCTCACCAGCCACCGGACGCTGGAGCGCGACCCGGTGGTGGCGGAGCAGGTGCCGCTGCTGGCCGCCGCCGCGCGCCGGATCGGTGACCAGCAGGTGCGCAACCGGGGCACGATCGGCGGCTCCCTGGCGCACGCCGACCCCGCGGCCGACCTGGCCGGAGCGGTGCTCGCGCTGGACGGCGTGCTGGTGGCGCGCGGCCCGTCGGGCGTGCGGGAGATCCCGGCGCGGGAGTTCTTCACCGGCCGGTGCCGGAACGCGCTGGCGGCTGCCGAGCTGCTCACCGAGATCCGGCTGCCGGCCGCTCCCGGCCGGTCGTACGCGTTCGAGAAGTTCAGCCGCCGCGCCCTGGACTGGGCCGTCGTCGGGGTCGCCGCCCAGGAGCGGCCCGGCGGAGGCGTGGCGGTCGCGCTGATCGGCATGGGGCCGACGCCGGTGCGGGCGACGGCGGTGGAGGAGGCCCTGGCGGCCGGCACCCCGGCAACCGAGGCGGCGCGGCTCGCCGCGCAGGGCTGTGAACCGCCGGACAACGCGGTCGCGAGCGCTTCCTACCGGGCCCACCTCGCCGAGGTCCTGGTGACCCGCGCCCTGGCGGCCCTGTAGGCACCCGGTCCGGTCCACCCGATCCGGGCCCGGGGACGCCGAGGGCCCGGTCGCGAAATCGCGGCCGGGCCCTCCCGTTCGTCCGGCATGTCCGCCGGAAGGTTCGCCGCGTCCCCGGCGCGCACCGCGGCGAGGAAGCGCTCGGTCACCCGGTGTGGGCGGCCGTCATCCGAACACCACCGGATAGGACGCGAAGTGGTCCCGTGAGGAGTCCGGGTCCCGCCGCGGCGGCCGCTCCGGATCGGGCCGGGCGCCGGCGGCGAGCAGCGCCGACAGCATGAGCGTGACGGTGCCGAGAACCCGCTCGTGCGCCTGTTCCGCGCCGTCCGCCACGAGGACGCCGCCGTCCGCCTCGGGGACGCCGCCGGCGAGCTCGGTGCCGATGCACGCGTGCATGCCGCCGCCGAAGGCGTGGCCCCACCTGGGGACGCCGGCCGGGACCTCGCGCAGCGGGTCGAACGCGTCCGGCCGCTCGAACACCCGCGGGTCCCGGTTGGCCGCCGCGATGTCCAGCACGACGAACGCGCCCTGGGGGATCTCGGTGCCACCGCGCAGCACGGCCGGGGCGAGCGCCCGGCGCTGCGCGACGGGGCTGGCCGGGTGCAGGCGCAGGGTCTCGTGCACGCAGCGCTGGAGCCGGACCGGGTCGTCGAGTGCCTTCTCGGCGGCGGCCGGGTCGCGGCGGACCCAGGCGAAGAACTCGTCGGCCGAGTGCGTGAACGCGTCGGCGGTGCTGTGCGAGCCGGCCTGCAGATAGAAGGCGCATTCGCGGAGCAGGATCTCCTGGTCGATGTCCAGCTCGTCCCAGTGGCGCAGCAGGCCGGTGAGCACGTCGCGGGGCAGGTCCTGCTCGCTCAGCTCACCGGCCGCGTGCCGGGCCAGCAGCTCACGGCGGCGGGCCAGCGACGGCTGCAGGAACGTCGCGTCGAACTCGTCCAGCGCCGCCCGCACCTCGGCCCGGACGACCTCCGGGTCCCGGGTGGTGTGCACCAGGGTGGCGCCTTCGGAGAACTTCTTCGCGTAGCGGTAGAGCGCGTCCGCCTCGGCCGCGCTGCCGGTGGGCCGGTCGATGCCGGCGACCAGCGCGGTCAAGCTCATGATCGTGCGGTAGCCGAGCTCGACCAGGTCGGCGCGGCCGTCGGCGGCGAACGGCGCCAGCGTGTCCCGTACGACGTCGTGCAGGAATTCGCGCTCCCAGTGCCGGAACGTGCCCCGGCGGAACAGCCGGTTCTCCACGCGGCGCCGGGACCGATGGTCCTCGCCGTGCAGCACCAGCAGGCAGTCGGCCATCACGACCCCGCCCTCGTCGTAGAGCGCCTGTTTCAAGTCGCGCAGCCGGAAGGCCTCACGTACGTCGGCGTAGCCGTCAAGGGTGATCGTCGTCATCGCCACGCGCTCCCTGGGCATACGAGGTTAGAACCCTAACGACGCTACCAGCGACGCGGTTCCCAGGGAAGATGCAGACCATCGAGCCGCCTTGTCATTCGTCGTTAGGGTCTTGACGCCGTTCCGTGCACCACGAGACGCTCAGCGGGGACCGGCAGCCCCCGATCCGGTCGTGCGCCAACGGAGGAGCAAGTCCAGATGACAGCCGTCGCCGAAGAGGCAACCATTGTCCTCACGACGTTCGCCGACGCCAAGGACGCCTATCGCAGCAAGGACCTGCGCCAGTCCCTCTACGACGAGGGCGAGGTCGTGATGGCCGGCGTGCTGGTGAACCTGCACGGCGAGGAGCACCGGTCCCGGCGTCGCGTGGAGAACCGGATGTTCCGGCGCGAGGTGTTCGAGCGCTACGAACGCGAGCTGTTCCCGCAGGTGATCGAGCAGACCCTCGCCCCCTACCAGGTGGAGGGCCGGGTCGACCTCGTACATCTGGGACACGAGCTGATGCTCAACCTCGCCGCCCTGACCGCGGGTGTCGACCGCCCCGCGGGCACCGCCGAGGAGACCCGGCGGCTCTACGACTACATGATGAAGTTCATCGAGGGCGCCACGCTCGCGCACTCCACGAAGGACAAGACGGAGCAGCGGCGCGTGATCGCGCAGGCGCTGGAAGACTGGGACGTGGAGTTCCTGGCCCCGTCCATCGCCCGCCGCCGCGAGCTGCTGGAGCGGGAGGCCGCCGGCGATGACGTCGACGTCCCCAGCGACGTGCTGACCACGCTGCTGCGCCACACCGGCGAGCTGCGGCTGCCGCCCGAGGTGATCCGCAGAGAGGTCGCGTTCTTCCTGCTGGCCGGCGCCCACACCAGCGCCACGGCGTTCGTCCGCTCGGTCGATCACATCCTGGGCTGGGTCGAGGCGCACCCGGAGGACGCCGGGCTCGCCGCCACCGACGCGCTGTTCGTCCAGCGCTGTGTCCACGAGACCGTGCGGCTCAACCCGTCCAGCCCGACCGGCCGGCGGCGCGCCCTGGCACCGGTCTCGCTGCGCTCGGGCGTCCAGATCCCCGAGGGCGCGACCGTGGTGATCGACCTGCAGTCGGTCAACCGCGACCCGGAGGTCTTCGGCGCGGACGCCGCCGAGTTCGACCCGCACCGCACGCTCCCCGCGAACGTCGCCCCGTTCGGACTGAGCTTCGCCGCCGGGATGCACGTGTGCATCGGCCAGGACCTGGCCGCCGGAGTCGTGCAGCGGGCCGGCTCGGATCCGGACGAGCACCTCTTCGGCCTGGTCACCGGCGTGGTCCAGCGCATGTTCGCGGCGCGGGTGCGACGCGACCCGGACAACCCGCCGCGCCGTGACGCCAACACCCAACGGCCCTACTGGGGCTCCTACCCGGTCCTGTTCGGAGGGGACGAATGACGTATCGGATCGAGCTCCATCGGGACGTGTGCATCAGCTCCGGCAAGTGTGTGGCCGAGTCGCCGGAGGTGTTCCGGTTCGACGACGACGAGATCGTCGCGTTGGTCCCCGGCGGGCCGCGGCTGACCGACGAGCAGATCTTCGACATCGCCCGCGACTGCCCCTCCGGCGCCATCCGCGTCTTCGACGGGGACGAGGAGATCGATGTCTACTGAGTGGGCCCCCCGCCACCCGGCGGCGTTCCGCCGTCCGGCGGAACGCTCGCCCGCCCGGCGGGCCCGCCCGATCCCGGCCGGGCGCCTCGCCCTGCGGCCCGGACCGTAGCCATGGACCTGGGGATCCGGGGGCGCCGCGCGGCCGTGGCGGCAGCGAGCGCGGGACTGGGTTACGCGAGCGCGGCCGCTCTGGCCGCGGAGGGCGCGCAGGTCACGATCTGCGGCTCCGACGGCGGGCGGGCCCGTGCCGCGGCCGAGCGGCTCGGGCCGGGCGTGCGATGGCTGCGCGCCGACGTCGCCAGGCCGGACGGCGCCGCCGCGTTCGTGGAAGAGGCCGCGGCGCTGATGGGCGGCCTCGACATCCTGGTGGTGAACGGGCCGGGCCCGCCGCCCGGCACGATCGCGCAGACCCCGCCGGAGGCGTACCAGCCGGCGCTCGAACGCAGCCTGCTCGCCGTCGTCCGCATGTCCCTGGCCGCGCTGCCCTTCATGCGGGAGCGCGGCTGGGGCCGGATCGTGGCGATCACCTCGCTCGGCGTGCGGCAGCCGTACCCGAACCTCGCGCTGTCCAACACCGCCCGCGCGGGAGCCACGGGTTTCCTGCGGACGCTGGCCCGCGAGGTGGCCGCGGACGGGATCACGGTGAACTCCGTGCAGCCCGGCCTGCACCGAACGGAACGCGTCACGCAGGTGTACGGCGACCGCCCGCCGGTCGGCGACGTCCCCGCGGGGCGGCTCGGCGAGCCGGCCGATCTCGGCGCGGTCGTCGCGTTCCTCTGCTCGGCGCAGGCCGGGTACCTCACCGGCGCGGCGGTGCCCGTCGACGGCGGGGCGTACCAGGCGCTCCTGTGACTGTGTGTCCCGCTGGTCAACCGTTGTGAACAGCTCGTGAAAAGCACGCCGCCGCGTTCCGCATCCCCTAGCGTAGTTATAGTCATGACGACGCTTGGGTCAGTGCGGCAGGCCAGGCCGACAAGGGGAGAGACACAATGACGAAATGGGCCGTGGTCACCGGGGCGGCGCACGGCATCGGAGCCGTCATCGCCGAGCACGCGGTGAAAGAGGGCTACCGGGTCGCCGCATGGGACATCGACGGCTCAGCCGTCGAGCAGACGGCCCGCGACATCGGGGAGGCGTGCGTGGGCGCGGCCGTCGACGTCGCCGACGAGGAGTCGGTGCGCGCCGCGGCGGCGCGGCTGCCGGAGCCCCCGCGCCTGGTGGTGAACAACGCCGGCATCGTACGGTTCGGGCCGCTGCTCGACCTCCCGGTGAGCGAGTGGGAGGTCGCGCTGCGGGTCAACCTGACGGGCACGTTCATCGTCGCCAGGACGCTCGCGAAGGCGATGGTGGAGGCCGGCGGGGGCGCGATCGTCAACCTGGCCTCGATCAACGGCATCGCGGCCGCCCCGCACGCGGGCGCCTACTCGGCCAGCAAGGCCGGTGTCGTCCGGTTGACCGAGCACATGGCGATGGAGTGGGCCAAACACGGCATCCGGGTCAACTGCGTGGCTCCCGGGCTGATCCACGCGGGCATGTCGGACGCGATCTACGCCGATCCCGAGGTGCGGCGGGTGCGTGAGGGCGCGGTGCCGCTGGCGCGGCTGGGCTCGGCCGAGGACATCGCCGCCGCGGTGCTCTTCCTCGGTTCGGAGAAGTCCGCCTACGTCAGCGGCCAGACGCTCGCCGTCGACGGCGGCCTGATCAAGAGCACACTGGCCTCGCTGCCGCGCCCGGCGTCGGTGGACTCCGTCGGCTTCGCCGAGGCCTGACACGACCGCGGGGGGTGCGTCACGGCGGCGTGACGCACCCCCGTTCTCATGCGTGCGGGTCAGCCGTGCGTGGTCCAGCGGACGGCCCGGCGGAGGATCTCGCGGTGCTCGGGCACCTCGTAGGACGGCGGGTGGTGGCCGAGCGCGTCGTAGACCACGCGGCCGCCGCCGCGCTCGCGGGCCCACAGCAGGGGGTGCGCGGTATCGGTGTCCGGCCCCGTGGGCTGCCGGGCGGTCAGCAGCGGGACGATCCCCGGCGCCAGGTTCAGATCCCCGTACACCTCGTCGACGACCGTGAACGGATCGAGGCCGTCCACCAGCTCGTGCCCGCCGCTAGGCCGTACCTCGACCGCGGGGCCGATGGGAGGATGGTGCGAGCGGCCCCACGCCCAGGCGCCGCCGAGCGTCCGCCCCCACTCCGGCCAGTCGTCGAAGCAGATGCTCGCCGTGTGCAGGCCGAGCACCCCGCCGCCCGCTTCCAGGTGAGCCGCCAGCCCGGCCCTGGCGCTCGCGGACGGGCTCGCGCCCTCCGCTTCGGCGAACCTCCGATAGCGGTCGGGGGTGCCGGGTCCGGTCATCGTCCAGCGCAGCGCGTTCACCACCAGCAGCGCCGCACCCGGCAGGGCGTGCAGGACCGCGTCGACGCCGGTGTGGACCTCGGCCGAGAAGCCTTGCCCGGACAGCAGGTCCACCAGGCAGGCGGTGGTGGCGGGGAAGTCGTGGGTGAGCCCGCCGGACAGCACTACGGCACGCATGGTCACGCCGGCCGTCCCTCCCGGCGCAGGAGCCTGCCGGCGTTGGCCGAGAGGATCTCGGGGTCGAGCCCCGGACCCTCGTGGGCGCCGGAGTCCCAGCCGGCGAAGTTGGTGCCGAACACCAGCCGCTCGGTGCCCGCGTGCTCGACGAGCAGTTTCAGCGACAGCTCGTCGTGCACGTGGGTGTCGAACCACAGGCGGCGGTAGTAGTGCGCGAACCCGTTCTCCCGCAGCTTCGCGCCGGCCCACGGGCGCTTGTCCACGGCGCGGGCGAACCGCCCGGCGACGAACGCTGCCGTGCCGCCGCCGTGCGAGACGCACACGTCCAGGCCGGGGTGCCGGTCGAGCACGCCACCGAAGATCAGCGCGGCCACGGCCAGCGTCTCGTCGCGGGCGAACCCGAAGAGCAGGTCGAGGTCGAAGCGCCGGAGCCGGGGATCCGCCGGCGGCCCGTCCGGGCCCAGCGGCGACGGGTGGACGAACAGCGGCACGTCCAGGTCGACGAGCGCCTCGTAGAGCGGGTCGAGCTCCGGGTCGTCCAGGGTGCGCCCGGCGGGGTCGGTGTCGACGTACACGGCCGCCAGCCCCAGCTCACGCACGGCGCGCCGGGCCTCGATGATCGACGCGGCGACGTCCTGCACCGGCAGCTGGGCGGCGCCGAGCAGGCGGGCCGGGTACTCGGCCACCACGTCGGCCAGCGCGTCGTTGTGGGCGCGCGCGAAGGCCACCGCCGCGCCGGTGTCCAGCCGGTCGAAGTAGGTGAGCGGGTTGGGCGACAGCAGCTGCACATCAATGCCCGCCTCGTCCATGGCCGCGACGCGGACGTCCACGTCCATGAACGGGCTTCCCGCGTAGCGCACGCCGCGTAGGACGTACTCCCCGACGCGGTAGAAAGGCGTGCCGTCGGCCGAGACGCCGAGTTCCGGCCCCGCGGCGCCGGCCGCCCCGAGACTGACCTCCAGCACGGCGTGCGCATGCACGTCGATCACCGGCGCGCGCCGCCCGTACGGACGACCGGGCCGGCGATCGGGGCGAGGGTCAGACACGGGCCAGCTTCGCCAACTGCTCCTCGGTCAGGGCGAGCCCGCGGGTGAGGGGGCAGGACGCGAGGAACCTGACCTGGTCGGTGGAGCGCATCCGGCGTTCGGGGATCGGGGTGGTGATGTCGATCCGCCGCCCGCCCTTGATCACCTCGGCGATCCGGGTGCGGTCCTGCAGGATCGTGATGTCCTTCAGCGGATCGCCGTCGACGATGATGAGGTCGGCGAGCCGGCCGGTCTCCAGTGTGCCGACCTCACCCTCCATGCGCAGCGCGAAGGCGCCGTTGCGGGTGGCGGCGACGATCGCCTCCATCGGCGTCATGCCCATGTACCGGACGAACATCTCCAGCTCGCGGGCGTGCCACTCACCGACCGGGGTGACGGCGAAGCCGGTCTCCGAGCCGGTGAGGAACGGCACGCCGGCGGCGTGCGCCTTGGCCATCTGCGCGGCGGTGATCTCGATCTCGGCGCGGAACACATCGAGCAGTTCGGGCGCGCTGCCGATCTTCTGGCCGTAGTCGGCGAGGTTGCCGAGGAGCGTGAACGTCGGGCACAGCGCGCTGCCGGACTCGACGACGGCTTCGAGCGCCTCGTCGTCCATGTACGAGGCGTGGTAGATCAGGTCGACGCCCGCCCTGGCGGCGTCGCGGGTGCTCGCGGAGTTGCGGCAGTGCGCGACGACCTTGGTGTTCAACTCGTGCGCGGCGTCGCAGACGGTACGGAGCTCGTCGAGGTTCCAGACCTGGACCTCGGGGCCCTTCATGGACGGGATCAGGCCGGTGACCATGATCTTGATCCAGTCGACCCCGTACTTGATCTGGCGCCGTACCTCCTTGACCATCATGTCGCGGTTGTGCACGACGGTCGCGTAGCCGGTGGTGCCCTCGTCGGCGATCATCCGGCCGGCCGTGCCGCCGAGCATGGTCATCAGGGCCTGTCCCCCGGCGCGCATGCGGGGGCCCTCGACGATGCCGGTGTCGATCGCGTCGCGCAGCTCGACCCCGATGGACCACAGGCAGTCGGCGTCGAGCACGCCGGTGACCCCGGCGCGCAGCACCTTGCGCGCGTGGTAGGCCGACAACATCGAGCTGTAGCCCTGCGTCCGGTGGTGGAAGAGCTCGTCGTTGCCGGTCGGCTCGCCGAAGCTGAGGTGGGTGTGGGCGTCGATCAACCCGGGCATGACCGTGCACCCGCTCGCGTCGATCCGCTCGTCCACGCCACCCGACTCGGCTTCGGCGAGTGCCTCGGCGCCCAGAGCGGCGATCCGGTCGCCCCGCACCAGCACCGCCTCGTCGGCTCGGGGCGCGGCGCCGGTCCCGTCGATGACGGCGCCCCCGGTGATCAAGATGCTGTCGGCCATCGGCTCTCCTCGAACATCGTTATGCGTGTGAAGGTTAACGACTATCCGCTGCCCCTGGCTAGACTGGAGTGATGATCGGAATTCGTCCCGGACCCCGAGGTGATGCGACGATGGCAACGTGTCTCAGCAGAGAGTGATCGAAGAGCTCCAGCGCCTCGGCATGTCCGGCTACGAGGCGAAGGCCTACGTCGCGCTCGTGGCGGCCGGCGCCCCGCTCAACGGCTACGAGGTGGCCAAGCGCTCCGGGGTGCCGCGCAGCACGGTCTACGAGACGCTGGGCAAGCTCGTGGGCCGGGGCGCCGCCTACGAGGTGCGGCTCGGCGACGCGGGCGTGGGCTACATCTCGCTGCCCCCGATGTCACTGCTGGACCGGATGCGGCGCGAGTTCGACCAGTCGATCAGCACTCTGCGCGAGTCACTGCCCGAGGTGGCCTCGCCCACCCAGGTGCGGCTGATCCACAACCTCACCGACCGGTCGTCGCTGCTCACCCGGGCCGAGGACGTGGTCGCCGCGGCGCGCAGAGACCTGTTCCTGTCCGGCTGGCCGGCGGAGATCGAGCCGCTCAAGCCCCTGGCCCGCAGGGCCGAGGCCGACGGCGTCGACGTCTCGGCGGTCGTCTTCGGCGACGACCCCGACCCCGTGGGCCACACCACCCAGCACCGCTTCTCCAGCCCCAAGGTGGCGCTGGAGAACCTGGGCTGCCGGCTGCTGGTCGTGGTGGCCGACCGGGAGCAGGCCGTCATCGGCGGCGTGATCAACGATGACGCCTGGGGCGTCTACACCGACGACCCCGCGGTGGTCCTGGTCGCGGTCGAGTACGTGCGCCACGACATCGCGATGCACCTGATCGTGGAGAAGTTCGCCGCGGAGGACTTCGAGACCTTCTGGAAGTCCGATCCGGCTCTGCTGCGCCTGCGCGCCGACCACGGCGCCCCCGCCACCCTGCTCAGGAGGGGAGCCGGCGCGCCCCCGACCGGTCCCGGGCGGCGGCGCGGGACCGACACGCCACGCTGACCGCACCGGCCACGGCGTCCATCGGATCGATGGGCGCCGTTTTCGGCATGCCCGAAGGCCGGCGCCCTGATCACTCTCCGCCGATCGCGCCTCGCCGCATCGTTGCCAAATCGGGACCGTGGCGTCTATCCATTGGACGTTAACATCCTGACGACTAGTGGCTTGGAGGCGTCACCGTGTGGCAACAGATCATCAGCGGGTTGCAGGCGGGAAGCTGGTACTCCCTCATGGCACTCGCCATCGTCCTGGTACTGAAGGCGACCGACGTACCCAACTTCGCCATGGCTGAGCTGGGATTGTTTCCGGCCTTCTGCACCTGGGCGCTCATCGACGGGGCGAACCTGTCGTGGTGGCTGGCGGTCCCGATCGGATTGCTCATCGGCATCGCGCTGTCCGTAGTGGTGGAACGAACGGCTATCCGTCCGATCTTGGCGGAGAACCACTTCGCCACGGTCCTGATGACGATCGCGGTCTTCGTCGTGATCAACGCGATCGTCCAGCTCGTGTGGGGATCCGAGCCTCGTAAGATCGACTCCCCGTTCGCGGGCTCGTTCGTCGTGGCCGGGCAGGTCGTGGCCTACGAGCAGTTGGTCAGCGTCGCGGCCGGGCTGGCGGTCATGGTCGGGCTCATCCTCTTCTTCCGTACGCCGCTCGGCGTGCAAATGCAGGCGATCGCGGAGGACCGCGTGACGCCGAGGCTGCTCGGCGTCTCGGTCACGACGGTGTTCCGCACCTCGTGGGCCCTGGCCGGGGCGATCGCCACGATCGCGCTGCTGCTGCAGGGTCAGGCCTCCCTGCTCACCGACCAGAACGGCTCAGGGCTGCTCATCAAGGGCTTCGTCGCGGCGACGCTCGGCGGGTTCTCCAGCATCACCGGGGCATTCGTCGGCGGGCTCGCGCTCGGCGTCGCGGAGAACCTCGCGGGCGCGTACATCTCGACGTCGAGCAAGACCGCGATCGCGCTGCTGGCCATCGTCGTGGTGCTCTCGATCAAACCGCAGGGCCTGTTCGGCCGCCACCAGGTCCGGGAGGTCTGATGACACCCTTCGCCCTGTTCTCCGGTTCACCGTGGCGGATCGCCGCCGCGGCCGGCGCCCTTGCGGCGGCGCTCGTCCTGCTCGCGCTGCCCGGCCTGGTCAACCCGTACCTGCTCTTCCAGGCGTGCCTGGTCATGGTGACGGCGACGGCCGGGCTCGGGCTCGTCCTGATCATGGGGTGGTCGGGCCAGATCGCCCTGTCCCAGGCCGGTTTCCTCGGCGTCGGGGCGTACGCGACCACGTACCTGGTCGCGCAGGGCTGGGCCTGGCCGCTCGCGGCGGTCACCGCGGGCCTGGTCGCCGCGCTGTTCGGCGTGCTGATCGGGCTGCCGGCCACCCGCCTGCGCGGCTTCTACCTCGCGATCGCCACGCTCGCGTTCGCCGAGCTGATGATCCGCGTCTTCGTGGAGGCCACGCCGATCACCGGCGGCATCGCCGGCACCGCCGTGGAGGCCGTGGTCCTGCCCGGGATCGACGTCGACGGCAGCCGCTGGTACCTGTGCCTCGGCGTGGCCGCCGTCACCACCGCCGTCGTCATCCGCATCGGACGTGTCGGGCTCGGCAGGCGGCTGCGGGTCGTGCGCGACGCGGAGATCGCCGCCCCGTCGCTGGGGGTGAGCCCGATGCGCACGAAACTGCTGGCCTTCGCGCTGTCGGCGTTCATCGGCGGGATCGCCGGGGCGCTGTACGCGCAGTGCCTGTCGTACCTGACGCCGGAGATCTTCGACATGGGGCTGCTCATCGAGTTCCTGGTCGTCGCGTTCCTCGGCGGCGCGGGTTACGTCACCGGCCCGTTCCTCGGCGCGGTCGTGGTGGTCGTGCTCCGTGATCTGCTGCAGGACCTGGGGAGCTGGCAGCGGCTCGGGTACGGGCTGATCCTCGCGCTGGCCATCGCGTTCCTGCCACGTGGGCTGGCCTCGCTGCCCGACCGGCTGCGGGCCAGGCGCCCGGCTCCACCCGCGCCCGAGCCGCCGCCCGTGTCCGGGCAGGCCGACCTGACGGGAGCCGCCCGGTGAAGGCGCTCGAACTGTCCGGGATCGCCGTGCGTTTCGGCGGCAACGAGGTCCTGAAGGGCGTCGATCTCGCCATCGGCCCCGGGTTCACCGGGCTGATCGGCCCGAACGGCGCGGGCAAGACGACGGTGTTCAACGTGGTGACCGGCTACGTCCGGCCCGTCGCGGGGTCGGTGCGGATCGCCGGCGAGCCGATCCCCTCCGCCCGCCCGGCCGTCGTGGCCCGCAGGGGCGTGCGCCGTACGTTCCAGACTCCCCGGTTGGTGGCCGAGCTGTCGGTCGAGGCGAACGTGCTGGCCGGGCTGGACGCCGAGCTGACCCGCGGCGGCGGGCTGGCCGACTTCCTCGGGATCTCGGGCAAGGCCCGCGCCGCCCGGGAGCGGGTGCGCGAGCTGCTCGACGCCTTCGGGCTCGCCGACCGCGCCGCCGAGCCCGTCGGGAACCTGCCGCTGGGCAGCCAGAAGATCGTCGAGGTCGCCCGTGCGCTCGCGCCGCAGCCGCGCGTCGTACTGCTCGACGAGCCCGCCGCGGGCCTGTCGGCCGCCGACGTCGACCGGATGGTGGCGCCGCTGGCCGAGATCGGCGAACGCGACGAGCTGTCGATCCTGATCATCGAGCACGACCTGGAGCTCGTCTCGCGGCTGTGCCCGCGGGTCGCGGCGTTGCACTTCGGGCGCATCCTGGCGGACGGCACTCCGGCCGAGGTCGTCGCCCATCCCGATGTCGTCAAGGCTTACCTGGGAGCCGGCGTTGCTACTGTCGATTCGTGAGCTGACCTCCGGCTACGGCCGGGTTCCCGTGCTGCGCGGGGTCGACCTCGACGTGGCGGAGGGCGAGATCGTCGCGCTGCTCGGGGTCAACGGCGCGGGCAAGTCCACCACGCTGCGCGCCGTTTCCGGCGTGCTGCCCACCTGGTCGGGCTCGGTGAGCTTCGACGGCACCACGCTCGGCAGGCGGACCCCGGAGGCCAGGGCCAGGCTCGGGCTCGGCCACGTCCCCGAGGGCCGCGGCATCCTCTCCTCCCTCACCGTGCGGCAGAACCTGCGCCTGGGCGCCACCGCCCGCGGGCGCGGCGCCCGGGACGTCGCCCAGGACGAGGAGCGGCTGCTGGACGTGTTCGACGCGCTCCGCGACAAGCTGGCCGCGCCGGCCGGTTCGCTGTCCGGGGGACAGCAGCAGATGCTGGCCGTCGCCAGGGCGCTGATCGGGCGGCCACGCCTGGTGATGGTCGACGAGATGTCCTTCGGCCTCGCGCCGATCCTCGTCACCCAGTTGCTCGGGCTGGTCGCGCGGTTGCGGGAGGAGTCGGGCACCGCGTTCCTGCTCATCGAGCAGAACTCGGCCGTGCTCGACATCGCGGACCGCGCTTACGTGCTCGCCGGCGGAGCCGTGCGCACCTCCGGCCCCGCCCACGAGCTCGCGGACTCGGAGAACCTCGTCCGCGCCTACCTCGGCTGAACACTCGCACCATCTGACTGGAGGGTCCATGAGGCCACGACGGTTCCCGCTCACCGCCCTGCCCGCCCTGCTGACCGCGCTCGCCGTCGTGGGCTGCTCGTCCCAGGCGGCCGCGCCGTCGGGCGCGGGCGGGGGCGCGGCGGTCCAAGGTGTCACGGACGACACCTTCACCATCGGCACCACCCTGCCGCTCTCCGGCGGTGCCGCCACCTCGGGGAAGGGCTTCGAGGCCGGGCTGAACGCGGCGGTCAAGGAGATCAACGACAAGGGCGGGCTCCGGGGCCGCCAGGTGAAGCTCGTCGTGCTCGACGACGGGTTCGAGGCGGCGCGCAGCGTCGCCAACATCCGCCGGCTGGGTGACCAGGAGAAGGTGTACGCGGTGGTCTCCCCCGCGGGGTCGGCCAACATCCCGGGCAGCTATCCCTACCTGGCACAGAAGGGCATGCCGCTGTTCGCTCCGGTGCTGCCGCCCGACCCGAAGCAGGACTCGGTGTTCCTGCTCGGCACCAGCCAGCGTGACCAGGCCAGAGTGATCGTGGACTTCCTGGCGGGCAAGGGGATCAAGAAGGTCGCCGTCATCGGGCAGGACAACGAGCTCGGCCACTCGATCCGGGACGGGGTCAAGGAGGAGGCCGCGAGCACGGGGGTCGAGGTCGTCGCGAACGAGACCACCGAGCCGAACTCGACCGAGGTGAGCTCGGCGGTACTCAAGGTCCGCGAGGCGAAGCCGGACGCCATCGTGCTCGGCACGGACAACACACAGTCGGCGCTGATCATGAAGGCCGTCGACGAGCTGGGCTGGAAGCCCGCCATCATGGGCACCTCCTCGACCGTGACCACGGGCAGCGCGGGCACGGTGGGCCCGGCGGGGTCCGCGGCGAAGGGCGTCTACGGCACGTTCATCTCCGAGCTGCCGACGTCGGACGCGCCCGAGGCCGCGGCGTGGCGCACCGCGCAGCAGGCGGCCGCCCCGGACCAGGTGGGAAGCGCCTACGCCCTGCAGGCGTACGCCAACACGAAGATCTTCTTCGAGATCGTGACGCGGATGGGCGACGACCTGAGCTGGGCCGACTTCCAGAAGACCGCCGAGTCGCTCAAGGAGCACGCGTCCGGCATCTACCCGCCGATCACCTTCGGCCCGGCCGCCGCCGGCGGACACGTCGGTACGACCGGCGCGAAGGTGGCGGAGTGGGACGGCTCGGACTGGAAGCCCGTGAGCAAGGACTGGCTGGAGCCCGGCACATCCGTGTCCTGACCGGACACCGGCTCGACCGCCGGGGGCGCGTGGTGTCCGTCGCACCACGCGCCCCCGGCGCACTCGTACCAGCCCATGCCCATGGCGGGGCCGCGATCGGCCCCGCCTCGTGCTCCGGGTTCCCGTTCGATCAGGCGTTGGTGACGCCGAGTCCGAGGCCGCCGTCGATGGTGAGCACGCCGCCGGTCGCCCACGCCGCCGTGATCAGGTACTCGACGGCCTCGGCGACCTCGTCGGCGGTGCCCGCGCGGCCCAGCGCGTGGGCCGGCCCCAGCGAGCGCATGCGTTCGGCGGCGGTGGCGTCGTCCATGAGCCCGGCCCGCTGGTTGATCTCGGTCAGCACGCCGCCCGGGCGCACGCAGCCGACCCGCACTCCCTGCGGCCCCAGCTCCGCCGCCAGGACTCCGGTCAGCGTCTCCAGCGCGCCCTTGGTGGCGGCGTACGGGGAAGCGCCGGGGAAGGCGCGCTGGGTGTGCACGGAACCGAAGAAGACCACGGCGCCGGAGCGCTCCCGCAAGTGCGGCAGGGCGAGCGCGGTCAGCATCATGGGGCCGATCGTGTTGGAGGCGAACACGTCGTGCAGCGCCTGCTCCTCGAGTTCCTCGAGCGGGCCGCGATACATGTTGCCCGCGGCGTGCACCACCGCTTCCAGCCCGCCGCCGTGCTCCACCGCCCGGGCGACCATCCGCTCGCGGTCCGCGGCGACGGTGACGTCGGCGACGACACCGCACGCGCCGGAGCCCGCCCGCCGGACGACCGCCTCGACCTTGTCGGCGCGCCGGCCGGCCAGGGTCACCTTCGCCCCGGCCTTGACCAGCCGGTAGACCACCGCCTCACCGATTCCGGAACCACCCCCGGTGACGAGCACCGGCATCCCTCCGAGCGAACGCCCCACCGAAGCCTCCTGACCTGTCTATGTTAGACGGGATGCTAACGACGACTACACCGTGGCAGGAAGCCGTCACCACGATTTAATCGGCGTTATAAGTCTAGTTACTAGACAGCCGGCCCGATGGACACGCGCCCGGCGGCACGCGTGCGGTGGATGGGCGGGCGGGCATCCCCCCGCCGTCCGGGACGAAGGTGATGAGCCGAAGGGTGAACCCCGCCTCCGATCGGCGACAATCCCATCGTGATCCCTCCCGATGTGACCATGTGGCTGGCCGGTCCGCACGAGGACGTGGAGCTGCGACGGCGGGAATCCCGGGTCAGCGTGCGTCGCGGAAGCCGGGCCGAGGTGCTGATCGACCACGTGGACGAGGACGTCGCCGCCGTGCACTTCGAGCTGGCCGTGGACCGATACGTCGCCGACGGGTACTCCCCCCGCACGCAGGCGGCCGCGCGCAGCGTCCCGGGCACTCCGCCGGACGACGCCGGTTACGCGTTCGCGTTCGCCGCGAAGGTCGGCGGCGCCCGAGGCGAGCTCATCAAGGCGCAGGCGCTGCGGCTGTGGGAGGACGATCAGGCGGCACGGGACGCGGAGCGAGCGGCGATCGAGGCGATCGACTTCCAGGTGCACTTCTACGGCCTGTTGGACGACCACCTGCTCCTGATCCCGGACGGACCCGCGATCCACGCGTACATCGACGGGCACGACGTGGTCTCACTCGTCGACGGGTTGGCCACCGCCAAGGGCATGACACCGGGCCGGCTGGGCTTCGACCCGAGGTGCGATCCCTGGCGGATCGATCTCATGGGCCGGCACCGGCTCCGGAGCCTGCTCGCCGGCGAACACATGAGCCGGCTGCGCTCGCTTCGGATCCGCACCTGGGGCGGCACCGCCCATCTCGACCCGGTCCTGAGCTCCTACTCCGCCGGTGACCGGCTCAGCCACCTGTGCCTGTGGAGCCAGCGCGACGACCTCGTCGAAGCGCCGGTAGCGGGGCGATACCCCGGCCTGCGAGCACTGGAGTGTCCCGCGTGGCAGGTGGCGCGGCTGCTTCGGGACGGGGCGCCCCGGCTGCACACGCTCGTGGCGTTCGGCACCCACGCGGACACTCCCTCCCTGCTGGACATGCTGGCCGACCTCTCCCTGCCCGCCCTCCGCCACCTCGCCCTGTGGGAGACAGACGTGGATCCCACGACGCTGGGCGCCTCTCCCGTCGTCGCGAGGCTGGCCACCCTCGACCTGTGGAAGGTCAACGACGCCCCCCGGTTCGACTTCTCCGCCCTGCTACGACATCGAAGGGACCTGGCGCATCTGGAACGGATCGTCGTCCCCGGGCACTGCGTCCCCTCCACCACCGTCAGCCGGTTCGCCGACTGGCCTCAGGTGACCTTCGCCGGCTACGACCGCCGGGAACTGCTCGCGCTCGACCTCGACACCCTGGGGTACACGAACGCCATGTGAGCCGGAACGGCGCTTCGTCGCCCGTACGGCCGGGCCCTCGCGGCGCGCCCGGATCGCGGCCTGCAAGCCCTCGTCGGTGAACGACGGCGGCCGAGGACCATGGGCGATCACCAATAGTGGCGTCGTCCGCCAACCGCGTGTCCGAGTGCTCCAAGGATCCACAGGACGACACCGATCACCAGCAGCACTATCCCGATAGCCCACAGGACGTAGATGCCCAACGCGAAACCGAGGATGAGGAGGATGATTCCGAGAACAATCATTGAACCCTCCGATCTTCCAGGAGGAGGAGTAACGTCCGTCTGCCCATCTGGTCGCCAGATATGCCGCCGTACCGCGCCAAAACGCATCCCAGACACCTCTGCGTGAACCTCGCCGGCACGTTCGCACCGTACCGACCTCGGTCTTGAGCTCGTGCCTGCGAACGCGCGACCTCGATCCTGCCCGTTTCCGTCCACCCTTCGCCCAGCACTCGGGCAGTACCCCGGTGCCTCGCGCAGGTGGCGTTCCGGTCGTCGGGATCGAGTCTCTCGCCGCATTGACTCACGGCCCGAGGTCGGTTGTCCCACAACCTCGACGTCGCCAGCGTCGAGCAGCTCGCGGAAGCGCTCGACGCCTACCGCGGAGCCCTACTCGTCGTCAGCCACGACTTCGCGTTCCTCGAACGGATCGCAGTCGATACCGTCATCGAGCTCGGCAGGGACGGTCGCATGCGTCAACGTCGAGACCTGAACATCTGACGGTCTGGGAGGACACGCGAGAAGAGGTCGAGGAGCAGCGAGAGCGCGGCAGATGGGACCGCCGACGGCTCGATGCGGTGCTCCTGTCCCGCCGAGGGCACCCGCGTCGCACGCGGGCCGCGTGTCGTCATGGTGCGAACATCGCATCCGCTCAGGACGGGCGCGGGGCGCGGCGGCCCTTGCGCCGGGCCAGCTCTTCCTCGTCCACCAGGGTGAGCATCGGCTTGCCGGGCTCACACAACATGGTGACCGTGAATCGGAGCCGGACATCGTCCCGGTTGTTGCCGTCCTGGTAATGGATGACGTCGCCGCCCGGCTCCCAGAACGCCTCCCCCGCGCGTACGACCCGCTCCGGCTCGCCTTCCAGCTCCAGCACCATCTCGCCTTCCAACACGAAGCCGAACGCCGGCCCGGAGTGCCGGTGCGGTGGCGTGCCCGGGTCGCCGGGCGGATACTCGATGACCACCGTCATCGCGTGCGCTCCTTCCGGGATGAAGGGCGGCTCGGCCTCCTGCACCACGGTGAGCGCCGTCTGCCAGGCGGTCGATCGCGGCTTGGGTCCGGCGGGCGCCGGGTCGATATCGGGCATGGGATGACCTTTCGTGGCTATTGAGGAGCCGGGTGAGACACCGTTACTTCTTGGGCTACTTCTTGGGCGCGGTCCGGCCTGGCCAGTCGCGGTAGCGGGTCTGACCGAGGATCGCGTCGTCGCCCGGCACCAGGGACCGCTCGCTCAGCTCTGATCCGAAGTAGCGCGCGTGCGGGTCGGTGACCACCTCGCGCGGGTCGCCCCAGGCGGCCAGGGCGTCGCGGAAGAAATCATCCATCCTGAACTGTTCGGGCCCGGCCACCTCGACCCTTCCGTTCAGCGGCGCTCCCACCGAGATCCGGCCGACCGTCTGAGCGACGTCGTCACCCGCGATGGGCTGGAAGAGCACATGCGCCATCCGGACCTTGCCGTCGTCGGTCGCCTCGCCGGCGATGCTCCGGGTGAACTCGAAGAACTGGGTGGCGGCCACGAGCGAGAACGGGATCCCCGACTTCTCGATCAGTTTCTCCTGCGCGATCTTCGCCCGGGAGTAGCCGTTCTCGGGCATCCGCTCGGTCCCCACCACCGACAGCGCCACATGGTGACCGACGCCGGCCGCCTTCTCCGCGGCGAGCAGATTGCGCGTGGAGGTCTCGAAGAACTCCAGCACCGCGGCGGCTTCGAAGGACGGGGAGTCCGACACATCGATCACCACTGAGGCGCCCGTCAGTACCTCGGCCAGGCCTTCGCCGGTGAGGGTGTTGACGCCGGTGCTCGGCGACGCCGCCACCGCCTCGTGACCGTGCTCCCCCAGCTTCGCCACCAGCTTCGACCCGATCAGACCGGTCCCACCGATTACCACGATCTTCATGGCACGCCTTCCTGCTCCGCCGGTGCGCCTTTCGCCGGCCGATCGCCGGCTAAGACAGGGCAGCCTCCGGGCTGGTGACCACCGCCGTGGGATTCTTGTGATGTCAGTGCCATACGTACCCACTGACCTGCTTCGATACTGAGTTGGATGCCCCTCGGTGACGATTCGCACCGTCCGGGGGTCGGCGAGAGGCCAGCGCTCATCGAGGGTGCCCGCGGCGTGCTGTCGCCGGCTGCCTCCGGGATCCGTCGTCGCGAGCGCCGCGTCGGTGGCACCCGCCGCGAGCGAGGTGCGCGCGTCCGCCCGCGGTCGCGTGTCCGCCGCGAGGACGCCGACCCCGCGCCCGGCGACCGGACCGTGATCCGGATCCCTCCATTGCCGATGACGAGGGCCGACGTGGCGATCTGTTTCCCCGACCCGTACATGGCGCTCCCGAATGCAGGAACGCGGGTAGCTCCATGATTTATGACATTTGGGGATCGTCCGCGAGGGAGGCGGATCGCGGGGTACCGCCGGCAACGCGCGCGTTGCCCAGGATCGTGACAGCGACCAGCACGGCGCAGATGCCCGCGATCGACGCGACCACGGCCGCCACGCCGATCCGGGGCGCCATGAGCGGCAGCGGCAGGATGGCGGTGGCACCACCCAGAACCGCGGCAGGGTTGATGACTGGCTCTGCGACGACAAGTACCTGTACCGCCCAGAGGAGAGCGAGGTAGGCGAAGACCGGGATGGCGACGGCGTACCCGAGTGCCGACGGAGCCGCCACCACCCCGTGCCCGCTCTGCTCCACCGCGACCTCGAGCCCAGCGCCGAGGGCGGCAAGGGCGGCGAAGATGCCGTAGTGACCGTATCCCCACAAGTAGGACCGATGACGGCGGTCACTGAGGCCCTCACCAGCCTGTACGAGGAAGTACAGCCACCAAAGAGCGAACAGCAGGACGAGGCTGGAGACAGCGATGACGATGAAGGGACCGCTGATCCTGCCCGATTCGAGCGCCGCTTCGACCCCTCTGCTCGCGGCGAGGACGCTCTCGCCGAGCAGAATGATCGTGAACAGACCGTAGCGTTCGGCGATGTGGTGCGGGTGCCAGTTGGTGGCCCTGTCCCGCTCCGCCCACCGTGGCACCGCGAGTTCCAGGACGACCAGGCAGGCGAAGGACGGCAGCTCGATCGATGAGGGGAGGGCTCCCGTCGCCGCGAGGACGAAGCGAAGCAGCCAGCCCACCTGCACGAGGCTGATGCCGGCGGCGTAGCGCAGCGCGGTGCGGCGGCTCGCCGGGTCCTCGAAACCGGCCCGCAGCCATTGGGCGACGAGCGCCGTCCTCATGACGAGGTAGCCCAGCGTGACGATTCCGTAATCGGAGTGACCGGCCGCGGCCGGCACCCCGGCGGCGAGCACCAGCACGCCCGCCATCTGCACCATGGTCAGCAGCCGATAGGCGACATCGTCGGTGTCGTAGGACGAAGCGAACCACGTGAAGTTCATCCACGCCCACCAGATCGCGAAGAAGACCTGGAGGAACGGGACCAGCCCGGCGAGGCCATGACCGCCGGCGACGCTGTGCGCGAACTGGGCGGTGACGACCGCGACCGCGACCACGAAGGTGAGATCGAACAGCAGCTCGAGCTGGCTCGAAACGCGGTGCGGCTCATCAATGGCACGAGCGCTCATCCGGACCCGGATCCGGATGGTGGTGCCGGCTGGTGGCAAGGTCTCGCTCCTGTCGCTCCGCGACGTCCGGTCGTCTGAAAGACAGGTCGGCGTTCTGATCCGTGACAACGCGACGCCGAGACCGCAGCATAGGGCTTGTCGTCACGCTGTCAAAGACCACGAGGCTGTCCGGCTTCGGCGTTGTCGTGTGCGGGATCGCCACGGCACGCAGGTCAAGCTCCGCGATCGGATCGAGCCCTTCAGCAAGACGCGATAGCCGGAACCATCTACGCGAACCCGGTCCTTGGTGAGCTATGCGTCGTATGCGACCATGGTCGCGAAGGCGACGGCGGAACGAGGAAGCCGGTGTGAATCCGGCGCGGTCCCGCCACTGTGATCGGCGAGCGAACCCCGACGACGCCACTGCCCGTACGCGGGTGGGAAGGCCGGGGCGAGCTTCGACCCGAGAGCCAGGAGACTCACGCGGTCGCCTCCTCACAGAAATTGGGGCGGATCTCCCCAAGAGAGGACGGTGGCCGCCATGCCGTGTAACCGGCGTGACGTCCTTCTCGCTGCCCGCGGTACGGTCACCGGCTTTCCGGTCGGCTGCTTCATGGCTGACGGTCGTGGAACCGGCCGCCGTGGCGGGACTCTCCTGGTGATCCGGCTCCTCGCCCGCCGCGTCGCGCTATCGAGGAATGGCGGTCGCGGCCCGTTCCCAGGAGACCATCGATGGGTATCCCCCGCCCGATCCACGGCGCGCTGCTCGCCGTCCTGCCCGCGGTCCTGCTCACCGCCTCCGCCTGCGCCGGAGCCGAACCGTCCGCGTCCCCCGCGACGGCCGCCTCGGCGGCTGAGGGTCGCTGCGTCACCTCCTACGACGCGAACGCGGACTACTTCCCGGTCAAGCAGACCCTGACGCACGCCGCCAACTTCACCCTCACGTACGCCAAGAACTACCAGGTCGTCACAGTCAAGCAGCCGTCCCCCGGCGCCAAGCCCGAGACGTACGTGCTGGTGCGCTGCGGCACGCCCGCCCCCGAGCTGACCGGCGACCTCGCGGGCGCGGTCACCGTCGAGACGCCCATCGAGTCGCTGTACTCCGCCTCCACCACGCACCTGCCGTTCATCACCGAACTGGGCGTACTGGACCGGCTCAAAGCCGTCGCATCCGCCGGATACATCACCTCCCCCGAGGTACTGGAGCGGGTGAAGTCCGGCGCGGTCACCGAGTACGCCTCCGGCCAGGAGATCGACACCGAGAAGGTGATCGGCGCGGGGCCGGACGTGCTGATGACCGGAGGCACCGAGGACAAGGCGTACGGTCTGCTGCGCCGGGCCGGGATCAAAGTGGTCGCCAACGCCGAGTGGCTGGAGTCCACCGCCCTCGGCCGGGCCGAGTGGATCAAGCTGATGGCCGCGCTCACCGGCACCGAGGCCAAAGCGAACGAGGTGTTCGGGACGATCGAGTCCGACTACACGGCACTGGCGGCCAAGGCGAAGGCGGCCACGCCGGTCACCGTGCTGCCCGGCCAGATGTACCAGGGCCAGTGGTCGATGCCCAACGGCGGCAGCTACGTCGCCGGACTGATCAAGGACGCGGGCGGGACCTATCCCTGGGCGGGCACCTCCGGTTCCGCCAGCACCACCCTCGACCTGGAGGCGGTGCTGGCCAAGGCCAAGGACGCCAAGATCTGGCTCGCCAACGTCAACGAGTGGAAGACCCTCGGCGATGTGAAGAAGTCCGACGCCCGCTACGCCACGTTCTCCGCGTACGGGACCGGCGAGGTGTGGTCGGCCAACAAGACTCTCGGCCCCGGCGGTGGCAACGACTACTGGGAGCGCGGCGTCGCCCGTCCCGACCTGGTCCTGAGCGATCTGGTGGCCATCCTGCATCCTGACCTCGCGCCCGGCCACGAGTTCAGCTTCTACCAGAAGATGACCAAGTGACCGCAGCGGCGCTGACAGCCGTCCCGGTGGCGGTTCGCCGCCGGACGGTGGTCCTTTCGATCATGGCGTTGGCGGTGCCGGTCGCGTTCGCGCTGGCCGTCACGCTCGGTTCCACCGCGATCCCCCTGTCCCGGGCGCTGCCCGCGCTGCTGCGCGACGGCACCGCCGACCCCGCCGTCCGCGAGATCATCTGGACGGTGCGGCTTCCGCGCGCGATGACCGCGGCCCTGGCCGGAGCCGCCCTGGGCGTGGCCGGGGTGCAGATGCAGACGTTGTTCCGCAACCCGCTGGCCGAGCCGTACATCCTCGGGGTGAGCTCAGGCGCGAGCCTGGGCGTCTCACTGATCATCATCGGCTGGGGCGGGACGGCGGGCGCGTTCACCGCCGGCGTGGCCGGGCTCGGCCGAGCCGGAGTCGTGCTCGCCGCCACCGCCGGGGCGGCGGCGGTGCTCGCTGTCGTACTGGCTCTGTCGCGGCGGGTGCGGTCCGTGGTCACGCTGCTGATCGTCGGGGTGATGGTCGGCTCGGCCACCACCTCGATCATCACGGTGCTGCTGGTGTACACCGACCCGCAGCGCGCCCAGCAGTTCATCAGCTGGGGCTTGGGCAGCTTCGCCGGGACCACGTGGGCCGATCTCGCCCTGTTCGGCCCGGTCTGTCTGGTCGCGCTGGCGGCGGCGCTGGCCGGGGTCAAGCCGCTCAACGCGCTGCTTCTCGGCGAGAACTACGCCCGCACGATGGGGGTGCGGGTGCGGCTGACCCGCACGCTCACCCTGCTGGTGTCCTCCGTGCTGGCCGGCGCGGTGACCGCCTACTGCGGGCCGGTCGCCTTCCTCGGCCTGGCCGTACCGCATGTGGCCCGGCTGACGCTGGGCACCGCCGACCATCGGCTGCTTCTGCCCGGGGTGGCGCTGCTCGGCGCCGCGGTGGCACTGCTGTGCTGCGTGGCCGCCCAGGTGCCGGGCGGCGGGGTCGTGCTTCCCCTCAACGCGGTGACCACCATCCTCGGCGCGCCCGTGGTGATCGCCGTACTGCTGCGCAGCCGCGCGGCCCGTACCGGACCGGCGGTGTGACCATGGACGATCGGGGTTTGCGCCTGGACGGCGTGTGCGCCGGATACCCGGCGCGGCGCGGCCACCGTGGGCGTCTGGTACTGGACGGCCTGGACGCGACCGCCGCACCCGGTGAGCTCACCGTGCTGATCGGCCCGAACGGTGCGGGCAAGTCCACCCTGCTGCGGACCATGGCCGGACTGCAGCCTGTCCTGGACGGGCGGGTCCTCATCGACGGCGCCGCGATCGAGTCGGTGCCGGCGAGTGAGCTGGCCCGGCGGCTCGCCGTCGTCCTCACCGAGCGGGACCTGCCCGCCCTGCTGACCGCCCGGGAACTGGCCGGGCTGGGACGGCACCCGCACACCGGGTTCACCGGACGGCTGTCGGCGGCGGACGGCGAGATCGTCTCCTGGGCGCTGGAGGCGGTCCACGCCGTCCATCTGGCCGACCGTCCGGTGACCGAGCTGTCCGACGGCGAGCGCCAGCGGGTGCTGGTCGCCCGCGCCCTGGCGCAGCAGCCTTCGGCGATCCTGCTGGACGAGCCGACCGCGTTCCTGGACGTCACCTCCCGGGTGGCGCTGATGGGCCTGCTGCGGCGTCTCGCCCGCGAGAACGATCTCGCCGTCGTGGTGTCCACGCACGACCTGGAGCTGGCTCTGCGGGTCGCCGACCGGCTCTGGCTGCTCGCCCCCGGCGGCCTCCTGAGCGCCGGGACTCCGGAGGAGCTGACTCTCCGTGGAGTGATCGGCGCCGCCTTCGACGGCGACGAGCTGTCCTTCGACCCCGCCTCGGGAGTGTTCGTGCTCCAGGCGGGCAGCGGAGGAAGAGTGCGTGTGACCGCCGACGGTATCCACCGCCCGCTGCTGGAACGCGCGCTGGCCAGAGAAGGCTGGCGTACGGCCGCGGTCCGCCGTACCGGCGAGGCCGCTGTACGGTCTGCCCGCTGCGATGCCGGTGCCGACGCCGGTGCCGGACCCGGTCCCGATGGGGAGGCCGTCGAGCTGGCGGTACGGCGTACGGGCAACGGATACGTGGCGGCCTTCGACGGCGAGGTCATCAGGTTCGCCACGATTCCCGAGTTGGCGGCGTGGAGCCGCCACGCGGCCGACACGCTGCGGGAGACACCTCCGACGCTGCGGCCCGCCACTCCCCTGGCCGTGTCAGGCGCGGTCTGCGACGTCTCCACGGTCGGCGGCTACTTCGAACTCGGCATCGGTGAGGTCGAGGACGGATGGCGGCCACTCACCGACCTGTTCACCGATCCCGGCGTCCTGGAGAAAAGGATCGCCGACGTCGCCGAGCGGCTGAACACCACCGAGACCCGGGTGGCCGCCTCGATCCTGTTCCAGGGGATCGCCGCCCGCATCTGGTCACCTCCCCTCGGCGCGGCGATCGCCCACGGCCTGCTCATCGACCTGGATCCCGGACGGATCCACTGGCAGGCGGCGCCCAGCGGACCGCTGCCGCTGCGCGCCACAGGCCTCGACGGATGGCAGGTCCGCGACCCGGAACGGATCACGGAACGGCTGCACCACACTGTGGTGACCGGGCTGCTGGAACCGCTCACCGCGGCGTTCCGGACTGTCGTGAAGATCGCACCGGGCCTGCTGTGGGGCAACGCGGCATCCGCGCTGGCCGGGGCCGTCCGCGCCATCGCCCGCGTACGCCCCGAACTCAACGACACGGCCGTCACGCTGGGCCGCGAGCTGCTGGACCTGGGCCCGCTGCGCGACACCGGGGAGCTGGCGGAACCGGCGCCCGGCCATCCCTTCTTCGTCCGGCGCAGCTGCTGCCTGTACTACCGCCTGCCCGGCGGCGGTAAGTGCGGCGACTGTGCCCTGATCGCCCCCGGCACGCGGCACGCGCAGTGGGCCCGTGCCGTACGAGAATCTCAAGGAGCCCGATGAACCACACCGTCGTCGAAGAAGAGGGCACCGGCACCCTGCATGTCTGGGAGCTGCCCACCGACGAGCAGACCCTCCTGTCCCTGGTGAAGGACATCTTCGACAAGTACTGGGAGCACATCTGGTTCGGCGTGATCATCCAGGGCGCCGCCTGGGAGGTCGCCGCACCCAACGCGCCCGAGCGGATCAGCCTGTACGACGGCTATGTCACCGTCGACTTCGGCCGCTGGCACTTCCACCTCTGCATCGGCGAGCACACCGCCAGCGGCCCCGAACTCGGCCGGATCCGCCGCTGCGCCCGCGCCGAGATGTACCGCCGGGTCGGCGCCGACGGCAGCCCGACCTCCTGGGGCGTCCGCCTCTTCAACGGCCGGGACGAGCAGCTCATGACCGTACTGCTGCCCAACCCGTTCCTCACCGACCGCCAGCAGGTCCTCGACCCGCCGGACTTCACCCGGCTGGCCGCCTGGGACGAACTCCGGGCCACCTACCTCGGCCTGGAGCCCGACCCACTGGACCGCACCGGCAAGGGCTTCGTCCACGGATGAGCGGGATCGTCGTCTGCCGCGGCTACTGCTGTGGCAGCAGCCGGTAGGTCCCGCGCCTCGACCACGGCGCTCGGCCTGCTCACGTCACGGTCTGCGCCTTGATCAGGGGAATCTGCCCACCGGCGAGCACCATCGCGATCTGGCGGGGGGAGAGCCGGTGGCGGACGACGACGTCGGCGCCCGTGGTCGCGTCGCGTACGACGATGTCTCCGCCCCTCTCCAGCGCGGTGCGCAGGTCCTCCAGGGACAGCTCATCGCCCTGGCCGATGCGGTCGTAGTCCGCCGGATCGGTGAACTCCAGGGCCAGTACGCCGAAGTTGGCGAGGTTCTGCCAGTGGATGCGGGCGTAGGATTTCGCGATCACCACGCGCAGCCCGAGGTAACGGGGTGCTATCACGGCGTGTTCACGAGACGACCCCTGTCCATAGTTGGCGCCCGCGATGACGACGTGCGGTCCGGCTCGATGTGCTCGTGCGGGGTAGCTCTCGTCGATCTGGCCGAAGGTGAACTCGGCGAGCCGTGCGATGTCACTGCGGAAGGGCAGGACACGGGCCCCCGCGGGCAGGATCTCGTCGGTCGAGACGTCATCGCCCAGTTTGATCAGGACAGGGCCGCACAGCCGGTCCGGCAACGGATCGAAGTCGGGCAGTCGCCCGATGCTGGACGCCTTGACCAGCTCGACCCGCCGCGCCTCGGCAGGGGCGAGGGGTGGCTCGAACATGCTTTCGGGGGCGCCGGCCCGCTCGGGCAACGTGAGCGCGGGATACTCGATCCCCAGCAGGTCGGGCAGCGTCCTCGGGTCCGTGATACGTCCGGTCAGCGCGGCGGCCGCCGCCGTCTCCGGAGAGCACAGCCACACCGAGTCCTCCTTGGTTCCCGACCGGCCCGGGAAGTTACGCGGTACGGTGCGCAGGCTGTTGCGGCCGACCGCGGGCGCCTGCCCCATGCCGATGCAGCCCATGCATCCGGCCTGGTGCAGCCGCGCGCCGGCCCTGATCAGGTCGAGGGTGGCCCCCATGCGGGTGAGGTCGGCGAGGATCTCCCGCGAGGTCGGATTGATGTCCACCGACACCTGAGGATGTGCCTGGCGACCCGCCAGGATGGCGGCGACGATCGCGAAATCCCGTAACCCCGGATTGGCCGAGGAGCCGATCACCACCTGGTGGACGTCCTCGCCGGCGACCTGGCGTACCGGGACGACGTTGCCCGGCGAGGTGGGCGCGGCGATCAGCGGTTCGAGGACCGACAGGTCGATCTCCTCGTGAACGTCGTAGCGGGCGCCGGGATCGGGAAGGATCTCGACGAAGTCGCCGGCTCGCCCCTCGGCGGCGAGGAACGCGCGTACCTGCTCGTCGGCGGGGAACACGGACGTGGTCGCGCCGAGCTCCGCGCCCATGTTCGCGATGACGTGCCGGTCCATCGCCGACAGCGTGGCCAGCCCCGGTCCGTGATACTCGATGATCCGGCCCACTCCGCCTTCGACGCCGTGACGGCGCAGCATCTCCAAGATCACATCCTTGGCCGACACCCACGGCGGGAGCGTGCCGGTCAGGCGGACTCCCCAGATCTCGGGCATCGTCAGGTACAGCGGTTGCCCCGCCATCGCCATGGCGACTTCCAGCCCGCCCACGCCGACGGCGAGCATGCCCAGCGATCCGGCGGCACAGGTGTGGGAGTCAGAGCCGACCATCGACGCGCCCGGAACCCCGAAGCGCTGCATGTGCGTGGGATGCGACACGCCGTTACCGGGCCTGGAGTACCACACCCCGAAGCGGTGGCAGGCCGAACGCAGGAACAGATGATCGGCCATGTTCCGTTCGTCGGTCTGCAGCAGGTTGTGGTCGACGTACTGCACCGATGTGCGGGTCCGGACCCGGTCCAGGCCGAGCGCCTCCAGCTCCAGCATCACCATCGTCCCCGTCGCGTCCTGCGTCAGGGTCTGGTCGATGCGCAGCCCGATCTCTTCCCCGGGTGTCATCACGCCGTCCACGAGGTGGGCGCCGATCAGTTTCTGGGTGACGTTGAGTCCGGTCATGGCTGACCTCTATGAACGCGAACCGCCGGCACGACCGAGCGGCTCGTCATGTGGCTCGTCGAGGCCGAGGTGCCCGTACGGCACCCCGCCGTGCCCCCACGGCCCACTGTACGGCGACGCCGGAAACGCACGGGTAGGGCGACGTCGGCGGATGTCGAGCAGCGCGATCGGAGGGCGGGCTGGTCAAGTGGGTTCGCGGCGCCCGGGTGAGGCCGCGAGTTGATCGCCGAGGTGGCTTCGGCGGTACAGGACGTGCCGTCCTATGACCTGCAGGGACGAAATATTCGGCGCCCGCAGGACCAGTCAGCGCTTGGGCCGGCCGCTTGAGCGCTTCAGTTGGCGGAGGGCTGCAGGGATGGGGCGAAGCTGCCTCGATGCGGGAGAGAGGGCGGAATATCCTGATTTATGCAGAGAGCGACGGTGATCAGAAGTGGCCCACCAACGCCAAATCTCACGCTCACACGTTCGTGACGCCGCCCGGCTCGTACTGGCCGGTGCGCTGGCGGCCGTCCTGACGCTGGGCGCCGGTCCCGCCCGGGCGGCCTCCGTGGGCCACGTTTCTGTGATCGACGCGGCGACGCACCAGATGACCGTCACAGATCACGGTCAGACGGTGATGACCTTCACCGCGGGCTTCGGAAAGCCCGGCTTCCGTACACCGACCGGAACGTTCCACGTGCTTGACAAGGACGCGGTCGTCACGATGACCTCGTGCAGCGCGAACATCACGTGTAATCCGCGTAATCCCAACTACTACGACCTCGTGGCCCACTGGGCGGTGCGCCTGACCAGTTCCGGCCTGTTCGTCCACGCGGCGCCCTGGGATCCCGCCATCGGCCGGGCCGACAGCTCCCACGGCTGCATCCACCTGAGCACGGAGGACGCCCACCGCTTCTACGATTTCAGCCGGGTCGGCGACACAGTGATAGTCAAGAACGCCGGCGGCCTCGTCGGCGGCCCGAGCGGTCCGTAACGCCCCTTACGCCCCGGCGTAGAAACGAGAACGGGTCCCCTGCCCGGCCGACGCTCAACCGTTCCCTCTCCGTCGGTGCTGACTCACCTCCCAGTACCAGCACCGGGTCGCCGGGCGTTCGCCCGAATGGAACAGCGCCGGCGGCGCTAGGCTGCTGTGTCGTGCAGGAGACGCGCCTCGACACCGCTCGCATTCGGGCGGCTCGCCGGGTGATCGACCCGATTTTCCTCGACACTCCGCTGTACCGCTGCGAGGCGCTGGAGCCCGCCCTCGGGTGCACGGTGAGCATCAAGCTCGAAACGGCGAACCCGGTCCGCAGCTTCAAGGCCCGCGGCACCGAGGTGGTCGCGAGCCTGCTCGCCGACAACGGCTCGCGAGCCGTGGTGTGCGCCAGCGCGGGCAACCTTGGCCAAGCCCTCGCTTGGTCCGGTCGCGGCCGGGGGCTCGACGTCACCGTCGTGGCATCCCGCTTCGCGCCTGCGGCCAAGCTTGATCGCATCCGCGCGTTGGACGCCAGGTTGGAGCTGGTGGACGGCGACTTCGACATGGCTCGCGAGCGGGCGGCGGCCGTCGCGCGGTACGACGGCATCCGGCTGGTCGAAGACAGCCTGGACATCGAGACCTGCGAGGGCGCGGCAACCATCGGCCTGGAACTGGTGGACACCGCGCCGTCGTTCGACGCCGTCCTGATCGCTCTCGGCGGCGGGGCGCTGGCCACCGGTGTGGGTCATGTGGTGAAGGCCTGCGCGCCCGAAGTCGAGGTGATCTGCGTCCAGCCGCTGGGCGCACCGGCGATGACCCACTCGTGGCGCCAACGGCGCGTCGTCACCACCGACTCGACCAACACCATCGCTGACGGCGTCGCCGGCCGGCGTCCCATCCCGGCCGTCCTGGACGACCTCCTCCTGGTCGCTGACGACGCCGTTCTGGTCCAGGAGACGTCGATCATCGCCGGTATGCGGATGCTCCTCGACCACGCCGGCCTCGTCGTCGAACCGTCGGCCGCGCTCGGCATCGCGGCGATCCTCGAAGACCGTGACCGCTTCGCCGACCGACACGTCGTCACCATCGTGTGTGGCAGCAACGTCGACGTGGACGCCTATCACCGCTGGGTCGGTGCGTCTCCCGTCCACATGTCTTGACAATTGCTCCGTGGGTCGTACCGATGCCGGGATGGTCCTCAAGGTCGCGAGCGAGTCGGCGCAGGACGGGGCCCGTACTCAGCAGGCCGCCGTCCTCGCCGTCGGCGCGGCCACGGCACGCCGTGCCAGGACGCGGACCCGCTCCCAGCGCGCGTCGCTCATCAGCCCCTCACAGGTCCACACCTCGGCATGCTCGGGACCACTCATCGCAGTCAGAGCGCGGTCGATCCCATCCAGCAACGCCTTGACCTCAACGGTGAGCAGACCGGGCCGCTGTTCGTCCACCATCCATACGGTCTGGTAGACATCGTCGAAGTTGAGAGCGAGTTCGTCCTCGGGGAGCGAGCACCGTTCACACCAGTCATGCTGAAGCCCAGCGGGAGCCGCGAGCAGCACGAGGGCTTCGGCCAGCCGGGACAGACACACCGACACATCAGCGATCATGTCGCCATCCTCGCCCAGCGGCGGCCGGTTCACGACTGTCCAGGGCGGGTTGTCAGGGAGTCGGTCTCGACCGGCTTCCGACCTGGGAGCCGACCGTTACCCCGGCTCTCCAGCGGCGGACCTCGCCGTTCGAACGATGATGGACGACCCTGAGATCGGGATGCCGGCTGACGCGGTCGACGGTCTCGTTTCTCCTGCGTTAGTACTGCGGACCAGGCCCAGCGAATGGGATGTCCGGCGTCCAGCCAGTCACGAAAGCTCTCCCGGTTGCCGTTCCACAGCTCGCGTCGCGTGACCGCTCGGACGATCGAGCGCCGCACGACACGCAGCATGACCGTCAGGCGAGGGAGATCCAGCCAGATCACCGTGTCCGCGCGCTGCCACAGCAGGTCCCCCAGGGCACCGTGATACTGGTCCTCGGTCACCCAGCGCGGCCCCGTCGAGAACGCCTCCACCTCGGACGTGAAGAACCGTTCTTGAAACGGCTGGACTGAAGTTGATGGCTCACCCCCGGGGACCGCGTAGCGCCGCGTCGAGGAACGCGTCCAGGATCCCCTGCGAACCTTGGAGCTGACTGATCATCTCGGCGATGTGGGCGCGTTCGCGCCGCAAGTCCTCGATGAAGGTCGGGCAGCCGGACGGCACGAGCAGTTCGTCGCCTCCGTGCACGCAGCGCAGGACCCGGGCGATGACAGCGGTGGAAAGCCCGGCGGCGAGCAGGGCGCGGATGTTGCGCACCGTCGCGATGTCCGCCTCGGTGTATTCGCGGTAGCCGTTGTCCAGGCGGACCGGCCTGAGCAGGCCCTGCTCCTCGTAGTAGCGCAACAGCCGCCTGTTCACCCCGGTCTCGAGAGCCAGGTCGCCGATCCGCATCCGACTCTCCCCTTGACCTTCACATGGATGTGATGCCCTACCGTCACGAGTATCGCTGATCC
The DNA here is from genome assembly GCF_020826795.1 of Microtetraspora sp. AC03309. Classification (NCBI taxonomy): domain Bacteria; kingdom Bacillati; phylum Actinomycetota; class Actinomycetes; order Streptosporangiales; family Streptosporangiaceae; genus Microtetraspora; species Microtetraspora sp. AC03309. Next base: position 120,022 of record NZ_JADDIL010000008.1, read on the forward strand.
AGAAGCAAGGAGTATGTCGATGTCGGGTGCCGTGATCATTGGTGCAGGTCCGGGGATCGGACAGGCGGTGGCTCGTCGGTTCGCCAGGGAAGGGCTGCCGATCGTGCTGATCGCCCGGAGCGACCGGACGTTGCGTGCCGCGGCCAAGGCGGTTGCTCCCAGTGGTGTCCCGGTTGTCACGTTGGAGGCCGATAGCACCGACCAGGCCGGGTTGAACGCCGCGCTCGACGGGGCTGTCCGCGAGTACGGTGTGCCGGACGTCGTCGTTTACAACGCCGCGATCATCCAGGCGGACGCGCCGGGCGAGCTGTCGGTACGCGGCCACATGGAGGCCTGGGCGGTGAACGTGGTCGGCGCGCTCAACGCTGCAGCTCACGTCGCGCCCGCCATGGCGGCACGCGGGCATGGAACGATCCTCATCACCGGAGGCATGCCCGAGCCCAAGCCGCAGTATGTGAGCCTCTCCCTGGGCAAGGCAGGTGTCCGTACCCTGGTCACGCTGCTCGACCAAGAGTACGGCCCGGCCGGAGTGCACGTGGCGAGCGTCACCGTGGCTGGTCCGGTCGCACCTGGCACCGACTTCGACCCAGACGACATCGCCGAGCACTACTGGCATCTGCACACGCAGCCACGACACCAGTGGACGCGGGAAGCTCTGCACGCAGGTTCCTCGCGGTGACCGGCACCGGGCCCGCAGACGTTCTCGCCAGGCTCCTCCACGACTGGCAGCAGGCCTTCAACGGGCACGATCCGGACGAGATCGCCGCGCTGTTCAGCCAGGACGCGCTTTTCCAGGGCATCAGTCCGCAGCTGAGACGTGGTCCGCAGGAAATCTTCGACTATTACGCCAGGGTCACCCGTGGTACGACGGCACAGGTCGAGGTGGTGTCCGCCGTCCAACTGAGTCAGGCAATCGTGCACGGATTCGCGGAGGTGACCTTCACCGCGCCCACCGGTGACCTCCACCTGGTACGCCTGTCCATCGTGGCCAAACAGGCAGAGAGCGCATGGCTCATCCACAACTACCACGCAGCCACACGTCAATGACTGGAGTCATCGCCTTCAGTCCATGCTCCGGTCGAACACGCACATAGAGGTATGCGCCATCGCATGGTTCGCCTCGGCTGCTTGCGCGCGGAGATTCGGCGGACGCCCGGGAAACGATCAAGGTTGCCCCGGGAAGCGATCTTCCCAACCAACGGCGGCGAGCACGAGGGCTGGGATGCCGCCGTCTTCCCAGGCGACCGCTACAGCGTCGGGTCCGCAGAGTGCGGACGCGGGGCGAACCCGCAGTCGGGTCAGCCGCCGGTCGCGGAGGCTCCCGGTGAGGACAAGACCCGAGCGGCCGACGCGTGCCCTCGCACCGCGGCTTCACGAAGATCCCGAGACCGAAGGTACCCGCTCAGGAAACCGGCGGCGAACGCGTCCCCCGCCCCTGTCAGGTCGCGAACGTTCCCGACCGCGGGGACCTCCACCTCACATCTGGGCCGATCAGGGGCATCGATGATCGTCGCCTGGGAGCCCGACTTCGTCACGACCGTCGTCAGGGGAAGGCGCCGCCGCTCCGTTCCGGTCGTCACGTCACCGAGCAGTCCGAGAAAGGTGGACTCGTCCTTGTTCGCCAGGAGGAAGTCCGGTGCGAGCTCCGCCATGAGGTTCAGGAACCGGTCGCGGCCGAACCGCGAGAGCATGCCCGTGGAGGACGCGTCGACGGAGACGAGGCCGCCGGCGCCTTTCACGCGCCGGATCGCGTCGATCGCCGCGCTCCCCGCCGGCTCCCCGTTGAACGAGTACGCGGGGACGTGGAGCAGCGAAAGCCCGGACAGCCACTCGTCCGGCACCACGTCCAGAAGGGTCGACGCCCCCCGATTGGGAAACATCGTCCGCTCACCGTCGCCGTCGATCAGCACGACGATGGTGCCCGTTTCGCCGCGCCGGACCACGCGCACGTCCACGCCATCGTTCGCGAGGTCGCGGGCCACCCGCTCTCCGACGGGATCGTCGCCGACGCAGCCGATGAAGCGCGTCGGCCATGCCCTCGCGGCGAAGCTCGCGACGTTCGCGCCGCTCCCCCCTCTGCGGCGGAAGACCCTCGCCTCGGTGTCGGTGCCATGGCGAACGGGCCCCTCAAGCCAGACGATGACGTCTTCGACGAGATCGCCGATCACTCCGAGCATGATCGTTAAGCCTGGTCCCGGGCAGACTCGGCGGACAGCGCCGTCGCCACCTTCGCGGCGAGAGCGGCATTGCCGCGGTAGACGTCCACGTTGACCTCCAGGCTCCGCCCGCCCGTGTCCCGCTGGATGAAATCGAGCAGGAACGGCGTCGCGGCGTTGCCGCCGATCCCCTGCCGATCGGCCTCCGCCCACGCCCGGCGCAGCACGTCGTCGAGTACGTCCGGCGGCAGTTGCCGCGACTCGTCGACGGGATTGGCGAGCAGGACCGCCTGCCGCAGCCCCAGCGCGTCGCGCGAGGAGATGATCTTCGCGGCCTCCTCGGGAGAGTTCACCGAGTAGTGCAGCTCGTATCCGGAATCGGAAACGTAGAAGCCGGGGTAGCGGCGGGTCCCGTACCCGATGACGGGGATGTTCAACGTCTCGAACCGCTCCAGGGTCGCCCCGATGTCGAGGATCGACTTCACGCCCGCGCTGATGATCGTGATAGGCGTCCCGGCGAGGGTCGTCAGGTCCGCCGACTCGTCGAACGTCTCGGAGGCCCCGCGGTGGACGCCGCCGAGCCCGCCGGTCGCGAAGACTCGCACGCCGGCCCGGTTCGCGAGGTACGCGGTCGCGGCGACGGTCGTACCTCCGTGCCGCCCGAGCGCGGCGACCACCGGCAGGTCCCGCAGGCTCGCCTTGTCGATGTCGTCGGTGTCCGACAGCACTGCTATCTGCTCGGCGGTCAACCCGACCGTGGGAACGCCGTCGTAGACGCCGATCGTCGCGGGGATCGCTCCCGCCGCCCGAATGAGCTCTTCCGCTTCGAGGGCGACCGCCAGGTTCCTGGGCCGCGGAAGGCCGTGGGTGAAGATCGTGGATTCGAGCGCGACGACGGGCGCGCCGGTTTCCACCGCGCGCGCGACGTCGTCGGAGACGTGTATCGCAGGACGTGACATACGTTCAGAACCTTCTTCGAGTCGCCCACGGAGCGTGGCGGGAGCACGTGCCTCACAGGCTAGGAAGGCCCACGGTCAAGAACCAGAATGAAAAATGCGATCTGCGATAGCTTCACGCTATGAAGTTCACTCTCAGGCAGGTCGAGGTCTTCCTCGCCGTCGCCGAGTGCCTCCACTTCGGCCGCGCCGCGGAGAAGCTGCACATCTCGCAGCCCACGGTGAGCCAGGAGGTCGCCCGCCTGGAGCGGTCCGTCGGGCTCGCCCTCCTCGACCGCAGCCGCCGCACGGTCACCCTGACTCCGGCGGGCACGGTCATGGCGTCCGAGGGCCGGCTGCTGCTCGACCAGGCGGGCTCCCTCATCGGGAAGGTCCTGCTCCATGAGGAATCGAGGATGAACACCGCTCGCCTCGTGGCGTCCCCGAGCATCGTGAACCGCCTGCTCCCCGCCGTCCTGAGCCAGGCGGAGATCGACCTTCCCACCCTGAAGATCGAGGACATGGCCGTCGAGACCGGCGCCGTCTCGTCGGCTCTCGCGGCCGAACTCGCGGACATCGGCCTGGGGCGGTTCCTCGACGACATGCCCGGCTTCAAGAAGGAGACGATCGCCGACGAGCCGGTCTTCGTCGCGGTCAGCCGCGACCATCCGGCGGCCAGGCCGCCCGGCATCGCGCTTCGCGACCTCGCGGACGTCCCCCTGCTCCTGTGGCCGAGAGAGCAGCATCCGAGGTACTACGACTTCGTCCTCGCGATGTGCGCCGACCGGGGGCTCGAACCGCACGTGATCGTGAGTCCGCCCAGGATCGTCGGCTCCCGCCTCTACCTGCTGTCGCAGGGCCGGGCGTTCTCCCTCGTGCCCGGTTCGACGACCGGTCATCTTTCCGGGGACGTCGTCGCGGTCCCCCTTCAGGAGCCGGCGGCCCTTCCCCTCGAGATGCAGTGGCGGGCGGACGACCGGCGAACGCCGCTCCTCACGCTGCGCGAACTCGTCCGCGGAAAGGCGGCGGAGCTGGAAGACCGTTGACGCCTCCGTCCTTCACCGGCGCGCCATAGAGCACAAGCCTGACCCGGGTGCGCTGAGCCGGTCGGCCCCGACTCCTGCCATGTCCCGAGCTCGACCTCGCGCTCTGTTCGGGCAGCCGATGTGCGCCTGCCGCCCGGATAGACCGCGGCCGGCGCCGCCGCTCCGGCCTGAGGCGGTCCGACCGTCAATCGCCGCGACCAGCGCGCCGCGCCTCCAGCTTGCCGAAGCGCGTAGGGTTCTGGGTGTGAAAGTGCTGATCTCTGTTGACATGGAGGGCATCTCGGGGATCGTGCATTCCACCGAGACGAATCCGGGGCGGCACGATTACGAGCGCGGTCGGGCCTTGATGACGGCCGAGGCGAACGCCGTGATCGCCGGCGTGCTGGATGCCGAACCCACTGCGGTGGTGTGGGTCGCCGACGCTCACGGGCCTTTCCGCAACATATTGCCGGAGGAACTTGACCGGCGGGCACACCTGGTTCGTGGCAAGCCGCGCCCGCTGGGCATGCTGGGCGGGCTCGACGAGCACACCGACGCGGTTCTGTTCGTCGGCTACCACGCCCGAGCCGGTGGGGGGCCGGCCGTGCTGGCACACACCATGAGCGATGACATCCTCGACGTGCGTGTCGCCGGACGTTCCCTGGGCGAGATCGGTCTCAACGCCGCCATGGCCGGCCATCTGGGCGTGCCGGTCGTGCTGCTCAGCGGCGATGACACCGCCTGCGCCGAACTACACGATCTTGTTCCTTCGGCCTTCACTGTCGCGGTCAAACAAGCCCTCGGGCAGACGGGCGCCATCACCCTGCACCCTGAGGAAGCCCGGGAGCGGCTGCGCCAGGCCGCCGCCGACGCAATCACGCGGCGCGCACTGGTGTCTCCTCTGACGATCGCCGGGCCGGTTGAGGTTGAAGTCGATCTTCACAGCCCGGTCACGGTTGATCTGGCGACACTCGTGCCGGGTGTTTCACGTGCTGAGGGCGGCCGTACGATCACGTTCACCGCCGCCGACTTCAACGACGCCTACCGGCTGGTCATGCTGTTCGTGCAACTCGCCACCATAAGACCCAGCTAGGGCCGGTACGAACTTCGGATCTTCAAGATGGCTCCGCGTAGATGAAGGCCGGCCAGATAGCTTCCGGGAGCCCAGCCCACCCCGCGAACGGCCCAGCTTCGCCGCTGTCAGCCGGATCCGGCGCCGCAGTCGTAATCGCCGCCGTTCGCCTCGGTCCTCGCCTCCGCCTTAGCCGTCTTGGGTGTTCTGCCTGGAGATCATGCTGAACGGCCTGGGCGCCAGTGCGGGATCTCCCCTTCCCTGGACCTCGCTGACCGGCGACGACCTGCGCCGCTATACGGCCGTCGAGCAACCTGCCCCTGCACTGGCGCAGCAGGACGAGTAACTCCGATCGGCATTTTCACCGCACACCGAGGGCGGATGCCGTTCGTCGTGGGTCGAGCGCCTGAGCGTCGGAGGCGGCAACTGGGGCACATCAAAACCCGGCGCAATTCAGCGTTCGCCGGACAGCGCGCACGTTCCTGTCGTCGCCCCAGCGGCGTCACGGTGCCGATACGGAATATTCGGGGCGTCGGTCGATGCGCCGCCTGACCTCGTCGGATCCGAAGTGATTGTCGATGCGCCGGACCGCCTCCGCCCAGTCGGCCGGGGTGCGTACGGCGGAGAGCGCGTCGACGACGAAAGGGTCACTCCATCGCGCGATCGCACGTTTCCACAGCACCTCCGGATCCTCGTCGAGCAGGCTGCCGACGGTGCCCTCGTAGATGGGCATGGCGCGCACCTGCCCGTCGGGTTCGATGTGCATGAGAGGGAACCCGAATCGTTCGACGACTGCCGGGTTCATCTGCAGTATGAAGTTGTCGTTGACCGCCACCTGGATCGAAGCGGGGACCATGCTCCGCAGGCTCTGCCTGTGCTCGGTGCTCGTGAACGCCCTGAGTTGTTCGTCCGTGAGGAGCTCCCGCTCGCTGAACGAGGGCCTGCTGGCAAGCCCTGACGGGACTGCGGCGCCGAAGGCGACGAAACCGATCTCCGGAAAGCGGGACGCAGCCACCTCGCAGAGCTCGCTCACCTGGTGGAAGTTGCTGCGCAGCACCACGCAGTCGATCCCGAACCGCACAGGGTCGCCGCCCCGCGCCGTTCGGCGCCGTGAGATCTCGTCGAGGAGGGCCAGCGCGTTCATCGCCCGGTCGAAGGAGCCGGACCGTCCGCGGATCCGGTCGTGCGTCGCGGCGTCGGCCCCGTCGACGCTCACCGTGATCCTGGAGAACACCCGGGCCGCCTCTTCCGCCGCGGACGGCGTCATCGTCCACCCGCCGGTGTAGAGGTTCACGGCGATTCCGGCCCGCGAGATGCGCTCGGCTACGTCATGGACGCCTTTCACGAGCAGTGGTTCACCACCCGCGAACTCGACCGCTCGCGGACCGAGGGAGATGATCGCGTCGGCCACCTTGAGCATGTCGTGAAGGCTCAACTGCCGCGCCGGCCGCCGTCCCGACTCGGAATAGCAATGTACGCAACGCAGCGGGCACGCATAGGTGATGTCCCAGATGACATCGCTGGGCGTGGATTGATGCATCGTTCTGTCCTCTCGTCGGCGTTCGACCCGGTGGCGCCGTCAGCGGAGATCACGGCCGGCACCGCGTCCGCGCTGTTCCCGCGCCTTGTCGTCGGCGTGCGTGGGTGATCGTGTTGACGGGTTCCCGGTGGGGCCGCTGAGTGGTGTCGTCCGGCGGCGGTACGCGCCCCGCCCTGGGCGCGGAGCTGACGCGATGGTGTCGATGTGAATGCATGCCCTGGCCGGGCCCACGGTGGAGGCCGGGCTCGCGGATCCCCCGCGGTGAGGCGGATGCGACCAGGTTCCGGCCTCACCGCGGGGTCGCGAGGTCACCTGGGATGGGTCAGCGACATGCCCCGCTCATCGTGCGGCGTGGCGGGTCGATGGCCCATGGGTGACGCGGCGTGGTCAGACGTTGGTGTGGTGGTACCCGCACGTGTCGAAGAGGCAGGTGTCGGTGCAGGGGTACAGGTCGCTCTCCTTGACGGTGGGAAGCACGTCGAGGGCCCTGACATCGAGTTCCATCGAGATTCTCCTTTTCTGTGGGTGTCTGAGCCTCACCCGGCGATGGGCGGCTCCTGGTTACCGCCGGCCCGGGTCCGGGGCGGCGGAGCTGATGGTGTCGCAGGGGAAGAGGTTGCTCTCCTTCGGTGCGGGGAGCATGTCGAGGGCCCTGACGTCGAGTTCCACGCAGACGTTTCCAGCAGGCGTTCCTTTCGAGTTGTGCGTGGCCTCCGCGCCTTCGGGCGGTGGCCTCTGGTGCCGCCGGCCCGGCACCGCTGGGCATGCCGGGCCGGCGGGGTCTGTGAATGCCGCGGGAGGGCCGCGGCGGGAAGGGAACCGCCTTCCATCTCCGGGCGGTCTACCGGTCCCGTACGGCGAAGCGTGACTCGGCGCGCAGGAAGGCGACGAGACGTTCGAGGACGGCGTGGCCGTCTCGTCCGCTCAGCGGGTCGTGCCCCGCGCCTGGGATCTCCAGGTAGGTGAGTGCGGCGTCGGGGTGGCCGACAGCCGCCAGCCGGTCGCGCAGGCGTCGCGAGTGGGCGACGGGAATGGTCGGATCCTGGTCGCCGTGGACGAGGAGGACCGGCTGTCGGATGCGGTCGGCCAGCCGGAGCAGGTCGCGGGGACCGAGATCGTCGTCGACGATCTCCTCGTGACCGCCGAGACGGTCGAGCATGGTGCGTACCGGCGCCGGCCCGTCCGCGTAGAGTTCCCGGCCGGACAGGAACGGCGCGACGGCGGCGGTTCGGGCCCACAGGTGCGGCTCGGCGGCGGCCGCCAGCAGCGCGAGATAGGCGCCGTAGCTCACGCCGTACAGCATGAGCCGGGAGGAGCCGGGCCCGCGCTCGGCCGTCAGGGTCCGCCCCAGCTGGAGGACGTCGGCGAGGTCGGGTCCGCCCCACGCGCCGCGGATCGCGTCGCGGTGGGCGGCTCCATATCCGGTGCTGCCGCGCTGGTTGGGGGCGACCACTGCGATGCCCTCGGCGGCCAGGCGCTGGAACAGGCCGTTGTAGGTGAGCTGCCATGCCGCCTCGGGTCCGCCGTGCAGGGCGACCACCACGCGCGCGGCGTGGGCGGGATCGCCGTAGACGACGGCTTCGACGGGGCCGCCCGGCCCGTCGAAGCGGCGGGTGCGTGCGGACGCCCACATGGTCGGGCCGTGGTCGGCCAGGACGGGCGTCGTGAGGGGTGCGGGGAGCGTCACCACCCGCGATGGGAGGTCGGGGGCCGAGTGGACCAGGCGCAGACCGCCCTCGCTCCAGCGCGCCGTCGGCAGCAGTGTTCCGGCCGGGTCGATCTCCTGGGTGCCGCCCTCCACCAGGTCGTACAGCAGCACGGTGGAGCGGACGCCGCGGGTGACCGACAGCGCGAGACGTGTGCCGGACGGGTCGAGGGCGAGCGGGGTGACCGCTCCCTCGATCGCGTTCAGCCGGTCGGGGAAGTCGGTGGGCGCGTCGTCGTCCCGCCGGCGGATTCCCAGCCGATAGGCGCCCGCCCGCTCCTGTGTCGTGAGCAGGACCCCGGCGCGCGGAGCGGCGAGCAGGAGATGCTCCTCCCGCGCCAGGCCGGGAAGAGGCCTCACCGTGCCGTCGGACAGGTCCAGCGTCACGGTGCGTTTCCCCTGCCCCTCGGAGGTGGCCAGGGCGAGGAGGTTCCCGCTCCTGTCGAGCCACACGCCTCCGCGGAAGAAGCCGGGGAGCTCCGCTACCTGTTCGGGGAGTTCGGCCCGGCCCGACAGCCGCCACACCAGCGTGTGCCCGGCGAGGGTCGTACGGAAAGCCACGGCGGCGGTGCCCGCGGCCTCTCCGGCCACCAGCCTGACGCCCCCATCGTGGACGGTGGCCAGTTCATGGATCGACGCGACGGCGCCGTCCGCGGCGGGGACGACGAGGAGCAGCCGGTGGTCGCCTCCGGCCGCGACGCGAGTCAGCAGGAGGTTCCCGTCGTCGGTCGGGACCGCGACGCTCCAGTCGCTCTCGCCGTCCCACGGGTGCAGGACGCGATGCCGCGGACGCGTCCCGGTGAGATCCCACAGCTCCGGGGCCAGGGGGCGGTGGCCCCGGGCGGTGAGGCACGCGGCGTGACGTCCGCTGCCGGAGAAGCGGAAGTTGATCCGCCGCAGTCCCTCGACGGGAAGCGGCGGCGCGGCGGTCCGCTCGGGGGCGGCGCCTGTCGCCCGCACGTTCATCGTGCCACGCCGACGGCCGTGGCCGGTGCCGCGGGAACAGTGACGGAGTCGACCATCCAGGAACGGGGGCCGCCGTGACGCAACCGATGCAGGAAGTCCAGGACACCCGCCAGGCCGGTGTTCCAGCCGAAGCTCACCTCGGTGCCGTTCTCGTCCGGCACCACCAGCAGCCCGTCCCGCACCACCGCACGCGTCCACAGGCCCGCGGCGAGTTCCTCGGCCTCGGCATGGTACGCCGGTTCGTCGAGCAGATCGGCCATGTCGAGCAGGAACTGCCCGTCGCCGGCCAGTCCATGACACGCGGTGGTCCCCGAACCGAGCGCCGACACGCGGACGGCGGCCGCGGCGCCCCTCGAGGCTTCCAGCAGCCGGGCGTCACCTGTGGCGCGGTGGAGCCGGATCAGGAAGGTGCCGACCCCCGAGGAGCCGCTGCACCAGTGCGGCAGCTTGCCGCCGCCGCCCGGGGACGCAGCCCACCAGGCGCTGCCGGCGACGTGGTCGGCCGCCGCCAGCAGCGTCCGCCCGCCGAGCACGGCGGTCTCGAGGCAGTCGTCGCGCCCCAGCTCGGCGCCGGCGGCGAGCAGGAAGGTGGCGATACCGGCGACGCCATGGGCGAAGCCGTAGTGGACCACGCCGGCCAGTCCCGAGGGGAAATCCCGGGGGATGGTCCACAAGACGGTGCCGGGTGTGCGCTCGGCGGCCGCGAGGAGGGTGTCGGCGCACCGCTCGGCCATGTCCCGGAACCTGTCGTCGCCCGTGGCGTGCCAGAAGCGCAGCAGGGCGAGTCCCGTCCCGGCGAGGCCGTGACACACGTCGGGGTTCGGCCAGGTGACCGGCAGGTCCAGCGCCAGCTCGACGCCCGCCGCGCGCAGGTCGTGGTCGTCGAGCGCCTGACCGGCCTCGTGCAGCCCCCAGGCGATGCCGGCCCGGCCGAAGTACAGCCCCGGAGAGGGCCGTATCTCGCCCCGCACACGCCGCAGTGTCCAGTCGGCGGCGTCCTTGAGCCCGGCGGTGACACCGTTTCGCCAGGACTCCGGGAGGCCGGTCCGTGTTCCGGAGGGAGGGGCCAGCAGTGCGGACAGCAGTGTGAGGACTCCGGCGGAACCGTACTGGACGGCGCATGGGTCGGCCGTCTCCCCGAATCCCGAGGTGGGCCACAGGCGGCCGCGGCCGATGGGATCGTCGAGGGCGTCGCCGTTCATCCGCCGGAGCGTGTACACGATCCCGTCGTGGAGCAGACGGTCCTGCTCCTCGATGCCGAGGCGGTAAGGGGCGACCCGGGTGTCCGCGGGGCGGCGCCCGGTGTCCAGCGTGTCGAGGAACTCCCGGACGCGCCGCAGATCCCAGCGCTGTGCCGGGTCTTCGCGCATCAGGCCCACGATCATCGGCGCCAGCGTCTCGGCCACGGCGTCGCCCGCGGTCGCCACGCGCACCATCGTCTCCACCCGGGAGTCCAGCGGGCGGACGCCGTCCGGTTCGTCGTCGGCGACCATGGGCCGGCAGGCCGTCGCGAGGAAGAGCACGGTCGCCCCGAGGGCGTACAGGTCCACTTCGACCCCCTGCGCGGGGGCGTGCTTGGGCGCGTTCACCTGCTCGGGCGGCGCGTAGCCGGGTGTGTAGGCCGTGGTCACGGGAGCGCCGGGTACGGCGGCCATCTCGAGGTCGATCAACCGGCAGTCGCCGTCGCCGTCGACCATCACGTTGTTGGGGGTGAGATCCCGCAGCACGTACCCCTGCTCGTGGACGGCGCCGACCAGGGCGGCCAGGCGGCGCGCCACGGTCACCGTCGTGTCCCGCCAGCGGGTGGGGTCGGCGAACCTCTCCTCGGTGACCCATGCGCTGAGCACCACACCGTCGAGGTGCTCCTGTGCGAGGAACAGGTCGTCCCCCTGCTCGAACAGGTCCACCGCGCGACTGGTGATGCCCAGCGGCCCGAAAAGTTCGAGCATGCGCGCCTCGTGGCGGAGCTGGTCGCGTTCGTCGTGCCCCAGCAGCGTGGAGCCGAGGTGCGCGCGCGCCTGCTTGATCACCACCTGATCGCCGGTGAGCCGATCCTCCGCCAGGAACACCCCGCCCTTGGCACTGTGGCGGAGCGCCTGGCGCACCACCCACCGGTCGGCCAGCAGTACGGCCTCGGGCGGAGTGGTCCGCGCCGGGGCCTGACCCGAGTCGAAAGGACAGGCGGCCCATTCCGGCGGGGAGTACCAGGCGTTGCGCTTGTCGGTCACGCGAGTGCCGTCCGGCGCGATCAGCGGCGAGGTGTAGGAGCCGTCGTTGTCCAGCACGCTTGGCGCGGAGAACACTCCGTAGCGGTAGTGGACCAGGCTGCCCGGCCGATAGGGCCGGTCGGAGAGGACTGGCGGACCCGGCATGCCGTAGGTGGCCGCATGCAGTTCCTCGGCGATCGCCACAGCCGTCTCGTCGTCCGGCGGATAGACGGTGATGAACTTGCCGACCGCCCCACGGTCGGTGCCTCTGGAGAGCAGGCCGGCCAGATCGTCGAACGTCGAGGCGAACTTGAACGGGCAGCGGCGGCGTGCCAGCACGTCGGCCACCCTGGCCAGCACGACCGGAGCCGACAACTGCGTCGCCGACACGTGCAGCTTCCAGCCCTGCGCCCGTCGGGCGAGCGCGGACGGCATGAGATACGTCCAGGGCTTACTGCGGCGGATCTCCCAATCGCCCTCGATCACCGGATCGGCACCTGCCTGGCCCACCCGCCGCCGGAGAGCGGCCCTGGCGATGTCCTCCAGCAGGTGGGAGTCCGCGTGCGCGCACTCCCCTACAGCCGCAATGTCCATTCCCCAACCCCCGTTTTCTCACGGAAGCCCGTTGAGATCGGCTCTCCGCCCCCGCAGAAGAGTCGCCGAGGGACCTTGTGGCTCGATGGGAGAATCTTGGAGATCTTTGGAAGACTTTGATGGCCGGGGTCGCGGCAGGACGGCGATCACCGCCCGCCGTGGCTTGTCCAGTGGCGAGCGCGCTCACCGGAGACGGCCGTGCGGCAGGCCTCGCAGGCGCTCACGGCCGGGTACGGGCTCCGGCGAACGCACTGTTGACGGCGAGCCGGTGTACGCCATACGTGTGCCACCTGGTCCAGGGCCATCCCGGCGGCGTAGTGGTGGGCGAGAGCCGTGGCGGAGTCCACGCTGACCAGGCCCAGGGCCTGTTGCGAAAGTGGATCAAGGTTGTAGATGATCACGGTCCGGGGGACGTGGTGATCTGACGAACGGCCGGTGGGAGCGGCCGGAGCCGTCGCTGTCGGTGGGCAATACTCTGCGATCCGGGCATATCGCCACCGAATCGTCACACGGGAGACGCCAACACATGAATACGCCGCCATCGCCACCTGGAGCGGAGCGGACTGACGGATCATCCGTCCAGATCGGTGCTCTCGTTCCGCTGACTCGGCCCGGCTGGGTCGAGGCAGGCCGACACTTGCTCGCCGGACTCGAGCTGGCCGTTCGCGACGTCAACGACTCCGGCGGGATCGTCGGAAGACCACTCGAACTGGTGGTCCGAGACACCGCGGCCGATCCACAGAGGGCCGCGGCGGCCGTAGACGAATTGGCTCGCCTGGGCGTGGCCGCCTTGGCTGGGGAGTACCACAGCGTCGTCGCTCGCGCGGCCGCCGCCAGGGCCGACGCCCTCGGCCTGCCGTTCCTCTGCTCGTCAGCGGTTCTCGACACGCTCACCGAACAGCCGACGGAATGGGTCGCGCGCCTCGCCCCGGCGCAGTCCCACGGCTGGCGGATCTACGCGGACTTCCTCCTCAGCGCGGGCCACAGTCGAGTCGCCGTAGCGGCCGAGCCGAGTGTCTACTGGGCGTCTGGCACCCGCATTCTCCGGGACTACCTCGCTCCCCGCGGCGGCACCGTCATCGAACTCGACATGCGCGCGCTCACCCCCTCGGCCGTGTGCGACGCACTCCTCGACAATCGCGCGACGGCCCTCCTTCTTCTGGTCGGCCACCCGGAGCCGGCAGTGTCGATCGTCACGTCTGTCCGCCACGACCGGCGCCTCGCCGAGATCATGATCGGTGCTCCGGCCGGGCAACCGGAGTTCACCGAATGGGCGAGGTTGCTGGGCGACGACGGCGCCGCGATCCCGTTCTTGCGCTACCTGCCCGAGCGCCTCGGCCCTCTCGGTGCACGAGTCGAGACGGCCCTCCGCGAGCGGCTGGCCGTAGCGCCCTCCTTCGTCGCCTTCGAGGGCTACGACACGGTCGCCGTGCTCGCCGAGGTGCTGCGTTCTCACGGCGCGGACCGGGCGCGCACTGCCGAATCCTGGCCGCGCGTCGCAGTCGAAGGCACCCGCGGGCAGATCCGGTTCTCTCGCACGCCAGGCATCAGCGTTTGGCAATGGGCGTGGACGCCCATCCAAGTCGTCGATCGAGATCCGGCGGAACCCGATCGCTTTCGAATCCTCCACGTCGGCTGAGCGAGCACAGAGGCTACGGCGAGGCGGGCAGAGCGCCGAAGCGGCAGACGGACTCGTCACGGCGGATCACGGCCCGACGTGACATATGTAACGATCCAGCAACAAGATCTACCGAGTACTCGGTCTGATAGCTCATGCTCCTCGTCAGCGATACCCCTCGCGAGATTCGGAGCCCCCCATGAAGCCGAACCGCCGACACTCCGCCTTCCTCACCGCCGTGGCCGTGACCGCTGCCGCCCTCCCCACCGCCTCCGCCGGCGCCTCCGTCCCGCGTCCCGACGCCGCCAGGCCGCTGACCATCCTGCTCAGCAACGACGACGGCTACACCGCGCCCGGTATCACGGCCGTCTTCGACAAACTGACCGCCGCCGGGCACGACGTCACCATCGTCGCCCCGGCCGCCAACCAGAGCGGCGCGAGCGCCAAACGCACCGTCGAGGACGGCCACCAGGTCACCGCCACGAAGGTGTCCGACAAGGTCTGGGCCGTGGACGGGACCCCGGCCGACTCGGTCCTGTTCGGCCTCGGCCACGTCCTCGCGGGCGGCAAGGTCGACCTGGTCGTCTCCGGCACCAACTTCGGGCAGAACGTCGGCGGCATCGTCAACAACTCCGGCACCGTCGGCGCCGCGGTCACGGCGATCGACCTCGGCGTGCCGGCCATCGCGGTGAGCACCGAGTTCGACTTCGACGACATGCAGAACACGGTCGCCAACATGCCGGCCACCGCGGACTTCATCACCAGACTGGTCGCACGGCTCCAGCGCACGGCGCGCGGCGGGCGCCTGCTGCCCGAGGACGCCGGTCTGAACGTCAACTATCCGACGCGTCCCGATCTCGCCTCGCCGACCGGCGTCGCCTTCACCCGGCAGACCCGCGAGGAGCTGTTCGGCGTGACCTACAAGCCGAGCGGCGGCGACACCTTCACGATGAAGGTCTCCTACGCGGAGACCGAGGGCGAGGCGGGGAGCGACCTCGCCGCCCTCACCAAGGGCAAGGTCAGCATCACCCCGATCGACGCCGACTGGACGGCCGACCCGGCGACCTACGCCGCGACCCACGCACGCCTCGCCGGTCTGCGCTGACCCTCCCGAGCCCGTCGTGCCGTCACCGGTACGGCCGGCCCGAGCGACCTCGTCCCCCTCCTGAGGCGGCCGATGCCCTCGTCGCCAGAGGCTTCGACGTGCGGGTCGCGAAGGGCGCCGGGCACACGATCCATCGCCACCTTTTCGAGGACTTCATGGCAGGTCTCGACGGCTGTATCCAGACCTTCCCGGCACGGCCTCCGCACGAGGCGAGCCACCGCGCCTCTCCCGTCCTCGGACCGTCGCAACCACTGATGCCGATCACCCCTGGAGCATCATGACCGTCAGGACCACTCCCCAAAGGACGAACCAGACCGGCCTCTTCGGGCTCCTGTTCGTCGCCAACACCGCGATGTTCGCGGTCTACCTCGGCGTGGGCGGCCCGCTCGTGCAGAGCGCCGTCGCCCTCGCCGACCCCGTCCACAAGGTCGCCAACGCGGGCATGGTCGCCGGGGTCAGCGCGATCTTCGCGACCGTGTTCAACCCGATCGGCGGCGCGCTCTCCGACCGGACACGCTCGCGCTTCGGCCGCCGGAACCCCTGGCTGCTGGGTGGCGCGCTGGCCGCGTTCGCCGCGCTGTGGCTCCTCGGCACAGCGAGCACCGTCACCCTGATCCTCATCAGCTGGTCCATCGCCCAGGCCATGATGAACCTGTTCCAGGCCGCGCTCACGGCCATCGTCCCGGATCGGGTGCCGAAGGAGCGGCGCGGCATCGCCTCGGCGGTCGCGGGCGTCGCGACCTCGGTCGCCGCCGTCGTCGGCACCCAGGTGGCGGCGAGGTACGCCGGCTCGCTCGCGGGCTTCCTGCTTCTGGGCGGGGGCGTGGTCGCCTCCGCCGTCCTGCTGGTGCTGTTCAGCAGGGACCCCCGCCCCGGGGAGTACGGGATCGTGGTCAAGGAGCGCCGATCGCCCCTGGCCGTGCTGGCGGATTTCTTGTCCGCCCTGGGACATCGCGACTTCATGTGGGTGTTTCTGGGCCGCGCGCTCATGATCCTCAGCTACTTCATGGTGCTGATGTTCCAGCTCTTCATCCTCCAGGACCACATCAGGATGCCCGCAGGCCTGACGCCTGTGGAGGGTGTGGCGGCCCTGACCCTGATCAATGTGATCGCCTCCGTCGTCGCCACCCTGATCGGAGGTCCGCTGGCCGACAAGCTGCAGCGGTACCGGCTGTTCGTGTTCGTCTCCAGCGCGATCTCCGGGCTGGCGCTGCTGATCCCGCTGGTGTCGCCCACCTGGACCGGGATGGCGATCTTCTCGGCGGTCTCCGGGGTGGGCTTCGGTACCTACATGGCCGTCGACACCGCCCTGGCCACCCTCGTCCTGCCCAACCCGGAGAACGCGGCCAGAGACCTGGGCGTGCTCAACATCGCCAACGCCGGACCACAGATGATCGCGCCCTTCGTGGCCGCGGCCATCATCGAGCTGAGCGGCTACCCGGCGCTCTTCGTGACCGCCATCGTGGTGGCGGTCGCGGGCGCGCTGACCGTGCTACGCGTCAAAACCGTCCGCTGAGATCCGCCGTACGGGGACGCGGCGAGGCCGTCACAAGGGACGCGGTACGCCTTTCAGAAGGGAGAGGAAGGCACGGAACAACCCCGGCATGTCGATCTCGTCGGGGGCGAGCAGCCACTGGAGTTGCAGACCGTCCATCACCGCGAACATCAGCGGCGCCGCCTGCTCGGGCGTGAGGCCGGCGGGCAGTTCGTCGCCGAGTTCGGCGCGGATCACCTCCGCCATCCAGGCGCGGGAGGTTCCGTAGCGCTCCTTGAAGAAGTCCCTGGCCGGGTGGCCCTCGATCACGCTCTCCGCGGAGAGCACGGTGAAGGACTGCACGATGCCGCGGCGCTGCGCGTTGTACTCGACCAGGGCGGCCACGGTGTCCAGCGTGATCGCCCCACCCTCGCCCGGCAGCACGAGCACGTCGAGGTTGCGCTCGTCGCGCAGCCGCAGCACCTCAGCGAGCAGCCGGTCCTTGCTGGGGAAGTAATGCAGCACACCCTGCTGGCTGAGGCCCACCCGTTCGGCGATCGACGCGATCGACGCCCCCGTGTAGCCGCGTTCGGCGAACACGTCGAGCGCGGCCAGCAGGATCTCCTCCCGCCGGCTCTCGCGTGTCCCTCGGCGCCGCACCATGGATCACTCCTCTCGTCGCGCCGAGCCTAACGCGACCAGCGGACATAACGATTACATATCTTGGCCTACCGACCATTCGGTAATCGCGGGCATACTCCGGGGGAAAGCGCATCACAGCGAGATCCGGAGAGATCGGCGTGATCGTGGGCACAGTTCTGGTCACTCACATCAAGGGGGTTCGCTGACCGTGTCGGGAACCGAGCACGACGACATCGTGGAACAGGCGCTGAGCACACTCGACCTGGACACCAAGGCGCGCATTCTGGCCGGTCAGGACATGTGGAGCCTGCCCGCGGCGTCCGGCGCCGGCCTGGAGTCGGTCGTCATGTCGGACGGGCCGATCGGCGTCCGGGGCGCCAGATGGACGGCCGACGACCCCTCCATCGCCCTGCCGAGCCCGACCGCCCTGGCCGCGACCTGGGACGTGGAGCTGGCCCGCCGCGTCGGCAACCTGCTGGCGCAGGAGGCCCGCCGCAAGGGCGTGCACGTGCTCCTGGCACCGACCGTCAACCTGCACCGCTCTCCCCTCGGCGGGCGCCACTTCGAGTGCTACTCCGAGGATCCGGTGCTGACCGGTGAAATCGCCGCCGCGTACGTCACCGGAGTCCAGGAGGGCGGGGTCGCCGCCACGGTGAAGCACTTCGTGGCCAACGACTTCGAGACCGAGAGGATGACCGCGAACGTCCTGGTCGGCGAACGCGCCCTGCGCGAGCTCTACCTCGCGCCCTTCGAGGTCGTGGTGAAGAAGGCGGGGCCGTTCGGCGTCATGGCGGCCTACAACAGCGTCAACGGCCCCACCATGACAGAACACGACGAGCTGCAGAACAAGGTCCTGCGCGACGAGTGGGGGTTCGACGGCGTGATCGTCTCCGACTGGACGGCCGCCCGCGACACGATCCGCGCCGCGCTCGGAGGACTCGACATCGCCATGCCCGGCCCCGCGACCGTGTACGGCCCGGCGCTCGCGGCGGCCGTACGCGCCGGAGAGCTGGACGAGGAGGTCGTGGACGAGCACGCACGCCGGGTGTTCACCCTGGCCCGCCGGGTGGGCGCCCTGGAGGACGCGCGCCGCGCCGACCCCCTGCCGGCCGTCGACGGCGAGGCGCTGGCCCGTGAGGTGGCGGCGGCGTCGTTCACGCTGGTGCGCAACGACGGCGTGCTGCCGTTCGGCCCGGACACGAGCGTGGCCCTCATCGGCGGAGCGGCCAAGGATGCCCGAGTGATGGGCGGGGGCAGCGCCCAGGTCTTCCCCTCCCATGTCGTGTCGCCGTACAAGGGGTTCGCCTCCGCCGGGATCCCGATGGCGTACGCCCGCGGAGCCGACCCGAGCGGCCGGTTCAACCCGGCGCGGTTCCCGCTGCGCGCGGTCTGCCGGGCGGAGGACGGGCGGGTGCTCGGTGACTTCGCGCTGTCCGAGGGCACGATCCAATGGCTCGGCGAGATGCCGGAAGGCGTCCCCTTCGAGATGCTGCGCAGTGTCGAGATCACCGGCACGTTCACTCCCGAAGTCGGCGGAGTGCACCGGCTCTCGATCGAGGGGGTGGGCCGCTTCCGGCTCGTGGTCGGCGGACGGACCTGCTTCGACGCGACGATGGTGCCGGAAAGCGACGATCCGGTCGCGTTGTTCATGGCGCCGCCGCACACCGTCGTCGACGTGGAGCTGCCCGCCGGCGAGCCGGTCGACGTCCGCCTCGAACACACGGTGCCCCAGTCCGACCTGCTGTCGTTCCCCTTCGTCGGCGCCACGCTCGGTCACCGGGAGCCGTCGCTCGACCCGGACGAGCTGATCGAGGAGGCCGTACGGGCCGCCGCGGCGGCGGACGTCGCCGTGGTCGTCGTGGCCACGACCAAGGAGGTGGAGAGCGAGGGCTTCGACCGCACGTCGCTGAAGCTGCCCGGCCGCCAGGACGAGCTGGTGTCCCGGGTGGCCGCCGCCAATCCGCGGACGGTCGTCGTGGTCAACGCCGGCTCACCCGTGGAGATGCCGTGGCGGGACGAGGTCGCGGCCGTCCTGCTCACCTGGTTCCCCGGCCAGGAGGGCGGGCACGCGCTGGCCGACGTGCTGCTCGGCCGTACGGAGCCGGGCGGCCGCCTGCCGACCACCTGGCCGAGCGTGCTCGAGGACTGCCCGGTCGTCGACGTCACCCCCGTCGACGGTGTGCTGCGGTACGAGGAGGGCGTCTTCGTCGGCTACCGCGCCTGGGAGCGGTCCGGTAGGGCTCCCGCCTTCGGGTTCGGAACCGGACTCGGATACACGACCTGGCACTACGCCTCCGCCGAGTACGCCGACGCGACGCTCACCGTCCGGGTACGGAACACCGGGGACCGTCCCGGCCGCGAGGTGGTGCAGGTCTACCTGGCGCCCGCGGCACCCGACGAGTCCCGGCCCTCCCGCTGGCTGGTCGGGTTCGCCGTGGCCGAGGCCGGCCCCGGCGAGACCGCCGAGGTGTCCGTGGAGATCCCGCGCCGCGCGGCCGAGGTCTGGAGCGAGGACGGATGGCGCCTGCTCTCCGGGGACTACGTGCTCCAAACCGGGCATTCGCTCGACGACATCCGCCTCACCACCGCCCTGACCCTGTAGGAGAAGCGCCGGCGTGCTCGCGTCCGCGTACAAGT
This sequence comes from Microtetraspora sp. AC03309, assembly GCF_020826795.1. NCBI lineage: Bacteria > Bacillati > Actinomycetota > Actinomycetes > Streptosporangiales > Streptosporangiaceae > Microtetraspora > Microtetraspora sp. AC03309. The sequence continues at coordinate 139,698 of NZ_JADDIL010000008.1, forward strand.
CGATCTACAAAACCGTTCAGGCGGATGCCCGGCGGTGGATCGACTTGTACGCGGTGTACTGCGCCAATCCCTCGACGCCGTACTCGACGCCGAGGCCGGAGTCGTGGCGCCCGCCGAACGGTGCGGCGTGGTTGGAGGCGAAGAAGTTGATGCCGACCGATCCGGTGTCGATCCGCTCGGCGACGGCCAGCGCCCTGCGCGGGTCCGAGGAGAACACGATGCCGCCCAGGCCGAAGTCGGTCGCGTTCGCGATGCGGATCGCCTCGTCGACGTCGCCGTATCGCTGCACGGTGACCACGGGGCCGAAGATCTCCTCGCGGGCCACGCGCATCCGCGGTGTGACGTCGGCCAGCACGGTGGGCTCGATGAAGAAGCCGGGGCGGTCAGTGCGGGCGCGTCCCCCGGTGGTGACGCGCGCCCCTTCGGCGCGAGCCGACTCGATGAACTCGGACACGGTCTCGAACTGGCGGCGCGTGGCGACCGGCCCGAAGACCGTGTCCGGGTCGAACGGGTCGCCCTGAGGTGCGGCGGCGATCGTGCGGGTCACGCGGTCGACGATCTCGTCGTACCGCGTGTCCGGCGCCAGGATCCGGGTCGAGATGTAGCAGGTCTGGCCGGTGTTGCGCATGCAGGACCGGATGAGCGCCTGAGAGAAGTGGTCGAGGTCGACGTCGTCGAGGACGATCGCCGCGGACTTGCCACCGAGTTCCAGCGTGACCGGCCTGAGCAGTTCTCCGCAGGCGGCCGCGATGCGCCGGCCGACGTCTGTCGATCCGGTGAACGCGACCTTGTCGACGCCTGGATGCCGCACGAGGGCGTCGCCGGTCAGCCCTGTCCCTGTTACCAGGTTGACGATTCCGGGGGGCACCCCGGCTTCGGCCGCTGCCTCGACGACGAACCGGATCGACAGCGGCGTGGCCTCGGCGGGCTTGATGACGGTCGCGCAACCGGCCAGCAGCGCGGGCGCGAGCTTGATCGCGACGAGGTTGATCGGGAAGTTCCAGGGGGCGATGAGCGCGCAGACGCCGATCGCGTCCCGGCGGACCAGCGTCTCTCCGACGCCGGACGGAAAGGGGCGGACGTCCTCGCGCTCCAGCTCCGGGGCGAGGGAGGCGAAGTAACGGAAGATGGCCGCGGCGTTGGCGGCGGCTCCCCCGGTCTCGGAGATGGGCGAGCCGTTCTCGCGCGTGTTGGTGATCGCGAGGGGTTCGGCGCGTTTCTCGATCGCGTCGGCGATCCGCCGCAGTACCTCCGCTCTTTCGCTCGGGCGGAGCCCCGGCCACGGCCCGGTGTCGAAGGCACGGCGCGCCGCGGCGACCGCGGCGTCGAGGTCGTCCGGGGTGGCCGCCGGGACGCTACCCCACATCTGCTCCGTCGCGGGGTCGATGATCTCGATGCGCTCCGAACCGGTGGACGGCACCCACGCCCCATCGACGAAGTGGTCGTCCACATGCGTCCAGGGCATCATCGCAGCACGTCCGTCTTCAACAGGGCTTCGGAGCGTGCCAGTGAGGCCAGGGCCATCTCGATGGCCGCCTGGGTGAGCAACTCGGGCACGATCTCAGCGCGCAGCCGGTCGCAGTAGGTCGCCGGGTCCATCGAGAACCACCCGGAGGCGAGCGCGATGCCGACGTGGTCGAATCGCCACAGACGGTCGGCGTCCCGCACCAGCGCGTCTTCCAGCGAATACGCTTCGGCTCGCGTGTCGTGACCGTCGATGATCGCGGCGACTCGCTCGATGAAGGCGTCATCGTATCCCAGCGGAGGCAGCACCTCACGGGCGATCTCGCACCCTTGCTTCTCGTGCTCGTACCGGATGGCGGCCTTGCGCCAGTCGCCGGTGAATCCTTCGGCGATGATGCGTGACTCGTCGACCCGCCCCCAGCCGACGTCGTGCAGCAGGATCGCCACCCTGACGAGTAGCGCGTCCGCCTCGGGATGGGCGTCGCAGAGCCGCTCGGCGTACGCGAGGGACACGGGTAGGTGGATGTCGTTGGACCGCACTCGGGTCTCCGGCACGACCGCCGACCAGATCGCGTCCAGGTCGGAGCCGCGGGCCGGGGTGAGCACGATCGGCGAGGTGTCGACCGGCCCGTTGGCCGGGACCGGGGCCGCGGGGAGGGGCGTGGTCATGACAGGTTCCCTTCGTGGGGGGCGGCGGCTTCGGCGAGTAGCGACCTCAGTGGCACGCCCGGGTCGGCGACGGCGTCGGGCGGCAGCGTCACTCTCTTGGTGAGCGCCTGTTTGACGGCCATGAAGTCGAGTGGAACGTTGACGCAGTCCGCGGCGATCAGGCGGTCACCGCGGTAGTACAGGACCGAGTGTTTGAGCGGGTCGGCGGGGCTGCGGACGACGGAGCGGTCGTAGCCGGACGAAAGGCCGGCGATCTGCAGTTTGAGGTCACCCTGGTTGGACCAGAACCACGGGATGCCCCCGTACTCCTCCTGCCGCCCCAGCAGGGCGTGCGCCGCGACCTTGGCTTGTTCGATGGCGTGATTGACGCTCTCGAAGCGGACGCGCTCCCCCGCCCATGAGCCGGGCACGGGGTTGGGGAGGTTGGCGCAGTCGCCGACGGCGAGGGTCATGCCGTCGGAGGCGACGGCACGGTGATCGACGACGATGCCGTCGTCGCAGCGCAGCCCCATCGCCTCGGCGAGTTCGGTGTTCGGGATGACACCGACGCCGACGAGGACGATGTCGGCCGCGATCTCCTCACCACCGACGCGGACGGCGCGCACCTTGCCGTCGTGACCGACGATCTCGTCCACGGCACTGCCGAGCCGGATGTCGATGCCGGCTCGACGATGGTGGTCGAGGATGAACAGCGAGGTCTCGGCGCCGACGGCACGCGCCACCAGCCGATCGGCGAACTCCAGGAGCGTGACCCGCTTGCCGAGGCCGTGCAGGCTGGCGGCGGCCTCGATGCCGATGAACCCTCCGCCGATGACGACCACGCGCTCGGCTCCCGCCGTACGGGCCTTGAGCTCGAGCGCGTCGTCGGCGTTGCGCAGGTAGAGCACGCCGTCCAGGTCGGCGCCGGGAACCTCGAGCCGCCGGGCTCGCGCCCCGACGGTCAACGCGAGCCGGTCGAACGGGAACGCGCGCCCGCTGGCCGACCACGCGGTGCCCGCGCCGTCCGCTGCGGTGACGATCTTCTCGATGCGTTCACCCTTGACGACGGTGATGCGGTGCTCGTCCCAGAATTCCTGGCTCCGGAAGACCAGGGATTCCTTGGTGATCTTGTCTTGGAGGAAGTCCTTGGACAGGGCGGGCCGCTGGTAGGGGCGGTGGTTCTCATCGCCCAGCAGAGTCACCGGTCCGGCATACCCCAGCGCGCGCGACGACACCGCCAGCTGCACCCCCGCCTGGGAGGAGCCGATGATCAACAGGCCGTTCTCGCCCATGTCAGACCTGTGTCTCGGGCAGGGTGACGCGCAGGTCCATGTCCTCGGTGACCCGGATCTGGCACGACAGCCGCGACGTGCCGGTGCGGTCGACGGCCGTGCCCCACAGCATCTCGTCCTCCATCTCCTCCATCGGCGGGAGGGAGGCGAAGTCGTGCTCGTCGACGATGACGTGGCAGGTCGCACACGACAGCGACCCACCGCACTCGGCGACGATGCCGCTGACGCCGTTGCGTACGGCGGTCTCCATCACCGAGTCGCCGACGTTGGCCTCGATGGTTCGCGTGTCGCCGTCGGCCGCGGCGAAGGTGATCTTCGGCATGCTGCTCCTGGTGGTGGTCTCAAATGAACTGGCGGCCGCCGTCGACGACCACGGTCTGTCCGCTGACGTAGGCGGCGCCGGGTCCGGCGAGGAAGAGCGCGGCGCCGACGACGTCGTCCGGCCGGCCGGCGCGTCGCAACGCCCCCCGGTCGACACCGTAGGACTCGGCGTTCTCGATGAGCCCGTAGCTGGCCTCGGTCAACGTGAAGCCGGGGGCGATCGCGTTGACGGTGATCGAGCGGCGGCCGAGCTCCTTGGCCATGACCCGGGTCATGGCGATGACCGCGCCCTTGGAGGCGACGTAGTGGGCCCACTGCTCCGAACCGGAGTAGACGGTGGCCGAGGACAGGTTGACGACCCGGCCGCCCTCGGGCAGGTACGGGCTGGCCGCCCGCACGACCAGCCACGGTCCCTTGACGTTGACCGCCATCACCCGGTCCCACTCCGCGGGATCGATCTGCTCCAGAGGTGAGCGGGTCACGGTGGCGTACAGCGCGGCATTGTTGACGAGCACGTCGATCTGCCCGCCGCCGAATTCCGCCACCGCCGCGGCGAGCGCTTCGGTGGAGGCGACGGAGGTCACATCGACGTGTCCGTGCCAGGCGGCGGCGCCCGCATCCTTGACGAGCCGGGCGGTGTCCTCGGCTCCGCCGGCGTCGATGTCGGCGACCGCGACGGCATATCCGTTTGAGGCGAAGCCCAGGGCGAAGGCGCGGCCGAGGCCGCCGGCCGCTCCCGTGACGAGTACGGTGCGGCCGACGCCTGTGGCGTCCGGGGTGGTCGGCACGATCTCAGTCCTCGAGGATCTCGACACGGCCGGCGTCGCCGTCGACCCGGATGAGTTGCCCGGTACGGATCGTCGTCGATCCGTTGCCGGTTCCCGTGACAGCGGGAAGGCCGTACTCGCGGCAGACGATCGCGGCGTGGCTCATCATGCCGCCGATGTCGGTGACGGTCGCCTTGATCTTGCCGAAGATCGGCCCCCACGACGGCGCGGTGATCGTGGCGACGAGGATCTCGCCCTCCCGGACCTCACTCAGCTGGTCGGCGTGGTGGACGACGCGGGCGCGGCCCTCGGCGACGCCGGGCGAGGCGGACATGCCCGTGATGGCGGTGTCGTCGCCGGAGTCGTCGCCGAGCCACTGCTGGACCTGCTCGGTCGTGATGCCCCACAGCATCATCGTGAACGGCTCGGTGATCTGGGCCGGCGGCGTGTTGAGCGCGGGCTGCGGACGCCGGCTGCCGAGGGCGTCGATGATGCCGCGGCGGCGGTCGATCTCCGCGGGCCAGTAGCTCGGTCCGGTCGGCTCGGCGCCGACCGCCCATCCGGTCACGAGGTCGAACAGGGCGTCGCGCACCTCGCCGCGGGTGAGGTACAGCAGGTCGCCCTCGCCGGCCCAGAAGCCGGCCGCCACGAACACCCTGCTGAGCTCGCGGACCTTGCGCCAGAACACCCCCATCGTCCAGTGCTCGATGTAGAAGTTGTGGTTCTCGACGTACGGGTACGCGGTCACGGCCAGACCGTGCTTGACGTCGAAGGCGGCCAGGTTCTCCCCGTCGAGCAGCGACCGGTACTCGGCCACGATCCGGTCGCGCTCGGCGACGAGCTCGTCGATCGGGCGGAGGATCCGCTGCCCCTCGCCGACGCGGCGGATGTAGTCCTTGATGTAGCCCAGGGGGATCTCCTGGTGCTCGATCCAGTACTTGTCGTGTCCGTAGAAGCCGTTGCCGACGGTGAAGTTGAACCAGGGGTCCTGGGCTGCGCGGTAGGCGTCCAGCCACTGCCGCCCACCGGAGAGGTCGCCGACCCGGGCCAGGGTCCCAGCGACGTCGTCGGTGTTCTCGAACGCGGACTGCAGGCCGAGCTCGACCGCGAGCGTGGCGAGCTTCTTCAGCTCGTCATCGGGACGGAACAGCTCCATGTCGACGCCCTGGACCATCTTGGCGATGGCCTGGTCGGGGATGCCGGGGAAGACCTGCTTGGCGAAGGTGAAGAAGTCGAGGTAGGCCAGATAGCCGAGGTTGAGGAACTCGAAGTGGTACTGCCAGTTCTGGTAGACGAGCTGGATCAGCCGGTCGTAGTTCTCCATCAGGACTTCGGAGCCGTCCTTGGCCTTGCCGCTGACGATGTCGTCGAACGGCACCATCTCCGGGAGGCTCGTGAAGGTCAGCGCCTCCAGCTCGTCGATGGTGGCGCGGACCTTGAGCTTCCACTGCTCCAGCAGGCTGTCCCAGTTCTGGAAGTAGTGGCCGACGCGCCGCTCGAACTCGGGCACCCGGGCCGGGATCTGCTCCTCGGGCACCGGCACGGGGCTCATGTAGAGGTAGCCGAGGTGGATCTTGAACTCGATGCCGTTGGCCGGCGGGATGAGCAGGTGCCTGGTGTTGTACTGGCCCAGGCACTTGACGGCGAACTCGCCGCCGATGGTCTCGAACGGCTTGAACACCGTCGGCCAGTGCTGGCTGTCGCAGAACCAGAACTTCTCGTCGTCCGAGCCGCTCAGGTTCTGGAACACGAGGTTGTAGGGGTAGAGCTTCTCCCAGCCTTCGGCGCCCGGAGGCACCGGCAGCTCCGATGGCCGCGGGAAGGACTTCACTGCGGGTTCGACAGTCATGGCTATCGGGGTCCTTGTCGTGAGGGGGGTGGTCGGTTCAGTTCGTCACGCCTGCGGCGCGGCCCGCGGTCAGATGCGCGGTGATGCTGCCGAGGCTGAAGCCGACGCTGGGTGGGGACGCCTTCGCCGGTGCGGCGACCGGCTTCGGCTTGGACGAGTGGACGGTCTCCGGTCGTGACTGCAGCAGGAGCAGGTTCTGTCCGTCAGGAAGGTCCGCGTCGAGCGCCCACTCGATGTCCTGCGGGCACCCGTAGTGCCGTTCGGCACGCTTGGCGAGTTCGGAGACGGCCCTGACCTGGTCGTCGGTCAGGCTCCGGACCGCCCGCCTGGCCGCGTCCACGTCACGCTCGACGAGGCGGCCGCCGGCGCTGTCGGGCACCAGCTCGATGTGCTTGTCGCCGACGTGCTCCTCAACAATGCACAGCAGCACCTTGTCGACGACGATGTTGTCCGGTGTGACGTGGCCGGAGACGACCGCCTCGCCCACCCCCCACGACGCGTCGATTGTGATCTTCGAGCGGTCCCCGTTGCGGGGGTTGAGCGTCATCGCCACCCCGGCGACCCGGGCATGGACCATCTTCTGGACGGCGACGGCCATCGAGAGTCCGTCTTCGGAGATCGCGTTCCGCAGCCGGTACGTGATGGCGCGGCTGGTGTAGAGCGAGGCCCAGCACTTGCGGATGTGTTCGTGGACATCGCGCTCGTCGACGAGCCACAGGTAGGTGTCCTGCTGGCCGGCGAAGCTCGCGTCCGGCAGGTCCTCGGCGGTCGCCGACGACCGGACGGCCACCGGCACCGGCCGCTCGAACCGCCCCTGGAAGTCCGCCCACGCCTCGATCACCGGGCGCCGGAGCCGCTCGGGCACCGGGCGCGAGCAGATCTCGTCGCGGATGGCCGCCGATACGGAGTCGACGCTGGCCACGTCGTCGGGGTCGAGCCGGTTGAGCCCGCTCATGATCACGTCGCGCAGCCCGGACTCTTCGACGAACGCGTCGTACAGCGCGGTGGTCACCGCGAAGCCCGGCGGCACGGGCATGCCGGCGGCGGTCATCGTGACCAGGGAGGCGCATTTCCCGCCGAGGAGGGCATGGTCCGGCGCGGTTCCGCCGTCGAAGAACTGGACGTACCGCGGGTCGAAGCCGCTCATGCGCGGGCCTCCCACTTCACCGGGACGCTGACCGGAGAACGGAACGAGAGGTTCGAACCGAAGACGATCTGCTCGTCCTCGCACAGCCGGACATCCGGGATGAGGCGGGCGATCTCCTCGATCGCGATCCTGGCCTGGAGTTTGGCGAGCATGTTGCCCAGGCAGTAGTGGATGCCGAATCCGAACGAGAGGTGGTCACGCGCGTTGGGCCGGTCGATGTCGAAGACCTCCGGGTCGTCGAATTTGGCGGCGTCCCGGTTCGCCGACCCCATGACGAGAAGGATGTCGGCTCCCTTCGGGATGGCGACGCCGCCGATCCGCGTGTCCGCCAGCGCGCGTCGCCGCCACGCCACGATCGATCCGCTGTAGCGCAGCACTTCGTCGATGGCCGCGGGGATGAGCGAGGGACGGTCGACGACGCGCCGCCACTGGTCACGATGCGACAGCAGGACACGCAGGGCGTTCCCGATCAGGGTCGTGGTCGTCTCATGACCGGCGAACAGCAGGCTGTAGACGACGGAGGCGATCTCGTGGTCGGTGATCTCGTCTCCGGCGGCCTGGGCACGCACGAGGTCGCCGACCAGGGAGCCGCGCTCATGCTCGTGGGCGTCGGCCACCAGGCGAAGGCATTCCTGCCAGTAGTCGACGAGGTTGTGCGCGTGCGGGACCTGTTCCTGATCGCTCAGGTCGCCCCAGGTCATCGCGGCGCGCGAGTCCGACCAGCGCTTGAAGGTGTCCACCTTGCCGGTGTCCGCCCCGATGAGCGTGAGGATGGTGACCGTCGGGACGTCGTAGGCGAGGTCGCGGACGACGTCCCCGGTCGCCTCGGGCCGAGCGAGCATCCGCTCCAGCAGGGTGACGACGTGCTGCCGGATGCTCGGCTCAAGCGCCTTGTAACGGCGAGGCGTGAAGGCCTTGGCGGCCACCTTGCGGATGCGGGTGTGCTCCGGAGGGACACGTGCCGACAGGCCCGAATAGGCCGTGAATCCGCCGTCGAGCATGATCTGCGTGGCTTCCGGCCCACGCTCACGGACCGGCGCCTGGGCGTTCTCACTGCTGAAGGTCTTCCAGTCCTCGAAGACCGCCTTGACGTCGTCGTACCGCGTGACCACCCAGCATCCGATGCGCTCGTCGAACATGACGGGCTCTTCGGAACGCAGCGCCGCGTACGCCGGGAAGGGGTCGTTCTGGTCGAACGGCTCATACCCGTGGTGGACGGGGCACGATCGCGGGACGGCGGTGAGGTTTGCGGTCACGCTCAAACTCCACTTCAACTCGGGCATTTCCGAAGTTTCATCAGTGTGAGGCCGATATGCTGCCGGTCACAATGCGCGGTTTCCATTCAACGGAAGCGAGCGTGCGCGCAGGGTTCTCCGGACAGGCTTCGCTGATCTGAGCGCGCGTCCCATGCGTTCTTGTGGATGGGGAGCACGCGAGCCGCGTCCCGGGACCGGTCAGCCGCGCTGCCGTGGATACCCGGACGGGTAGCGGGCGATGGCCGCCTCGATGCGGGAGGCCACACCGCGCAGGACCGACAGGTGTCGCGTCAGCGTCTTGCCCTGGGTCGACAGCAGGACCAGGCCCACCGACGCCTCGACCTGGTCGGATCGCCCCGCAACCGGCACGGCGATGGAGCAGGCGCCGGCACGAGCCTCCTCCAGCGTGATGGCGTAACCCTGCTCGGCGATCTGCGCCAGCTCATCGGCCAGGCCTGCCGGGTCGACGTGCGTCCGCACGGTGCGGGCCTCCAGATCGCCGTGGAGATAGGCCTCGCGAAACCACGGCTCTTCGTAGGCCAGCAGCACCTTGCCGACAGCCGTCGCGTGGAGCGGCAGCCGCCCGCCGATGCGGGACGCCCGCGGCACACGCTTGGAGCTGTAGACCCGGTCGACGTACAACGCCTCGTTGCCCTCACGAATCGCGATATGGGACGTCTCTTGCGTGAGAGAGAACAGGTCCTGCAGGTAGGGCCGCGCGGTGTCGCGCAACCGCCTGCCCGCGCTTTGCGACAGCTCCCACAGGCGCAAACCGACGTGGTAACGCCCTTGGTCGTCTCGCGCGAGAGCTCCCCATGCGTGCAGTTCGCCCAAGAGACGGTGGGCCGTGGAGACAGGCAGGCCGGTCAGCTCCGCCAACTGCGACAGCGACAGGCTCGGCCCATGGGTTTCGAAGGCTTCGAGAATCGATAGGACACGTGACGTGACCGATCGTCCCGACTCGTTCGCGCGCACACGGCCTCCGTCCAGTCGTCGGCGTCAGCCGAGCATGACGCGCTGCGAGCCGAGGTCCGCCGGGCGACCGCGGCACGTGCGCGCGCCGTCTCCTTACCGCCCCGGTGAGGAGACGGTCGTGGACGCGCGAACCGATCAGCCGGTGAGCCTGTTCACCTGTCAGCCGGAGCCGGCCCATCGCCCGTGTCAACGCCGTGCGGAACGAGCCGCCGCAGCTTGTCGCCATCTTTGACGACCGAAGCGGTTCCGGGCAAGGCCGTCGGTCGCAGGCCGGGCCCATCGGTGATCTCGACGATCACGCTCTGGTCGTACTCCAAGCAGAGGCGACGGTCGTGGCGACCACTGTGCAGGGCCCGCGCCCGTACGGAAAGTCACAGGAAGTAGCAATGACATCACTGATCGGTGAAGGCGGTGGATCCATGTGGCGATAGCACACCCGATTGACGGCACACGATTGTAGGAGCGCATGCAACCGCTGTGGGGTCCGTGACAACGATCGGAGCAGGGTCATGTCCAGCGAGTTCCAGCGCCACAAGATCTCCAACGCGTTCCACCTGTTGGACGCCGACCACAACGGCGTCCTGGAGGAGTCGGACTTCGCCGCGCTGGCCGAGCGGTGGGCCTCCTACCGGGAGGGAACCGACCGGCACCTGGTCCAGGCGCTGATGATGGGCTGGTGGGCAACCCTACTGGCGGCTTCCGACGAGGACGCCGACCCCGCGGAGGGCGAGGTCTCCCTGGAGGCGACGCTGCGGGTCGTCGACCGGCTCGGCGACATGACCTCCTCCGTCGAGGGCACCGCCAAAGCCATGTTCGAGATCATCGACGAGAACGGCGACGACCTGATCTCGGCCGAGGAGTACAGCCGGCTCATCGAGGTGTGGAACGGGTTCCCGATCGACACCGCCACGACCTTCTCACTGCTCGACCTGAACGACGACGGATACCTGACCAAGGAGGAGTTCATCCTGCTGTGGACGCAGTTCTGGGTGGGAGACAACCCGGACGAACCCGGCACCTGGATGTTCGGCCGCTTCGAGTTCCCCGAAGCGCGCGTCGGGTGAGACGCGGGTCGTCGCGTCAGCCGCCCTTCAGCCGCCCTTCAGCTGAGCGGAAACCGGGATGGACCGCAAAGCAGACCAAGAACCTCGCGGACGCATCGTCTCGCACCACAGGAGGTCGTCGCACACCCCCGTTCACCGCGAAGCGGCGGCCGTCCGCTCACGCGAGGGGCCTGCCGTCTCGACGGAAGCGGCCGGCCCTTCGCGCGTCCCTACAGCAGGTTCGCCAGTTCCTCCGCGAAGGGGAAGCCACCCGGCTGGTAGGCGCACCACGGCTCTTCCGCCAGCGCGTCGCCGGTGACGGCGAAGGCGCGGGAGCGAGAGCCACCGCAGACGGCGCGGAACTCGCACGCCCCGCACCTTCCGCCCAACAGTCCGGGGTCACGCAGAGAGACGAACACCGAAGAGTTCCGGTAGATCTCCGCAAGCGGACGGTCGCGCACGTTGCCCGCCGACACCGGCAGGAATCCCGACGGTGACACCTCGCCGGTGTGGGACACGAAGACCATGCCTCGGCCCGCGTTGACGTCGATCGGCGGCCGCCTGGGCCGGGTCGAGCCGATCAACCGGAGGTCGATGGCCCGCCGTCGCAGATCGCCGTAGAGCGGCCCCAGACCCAGCACCTCCTCGTGGTCGGCGTCGCGCTCGGCCAGGATGTGCCGCTGCAGGGCGACGCGGCGGAAGTGGTGCGCCTCGGTCGTCTTGACCGGGACCGTCCCGCCCACGTCGTAGAGGAAGTTCAGCACGTCCTCGCTCTCCCCGGCGGTCAGCGAGGTGAGCTCGCGTCCCCGGCCGGTCGGGATGAGGAAGAAGACGCTCCACAACAGCGCCCCGCGCTCGCGCACCAGCTGGGCGATTTCCGGCAGCTCCCCCAGATTGGTCCGGGTGACGGTGGTGTTGATCTGAACCTTGAGCCCGGCGTCGCGTGCCTCCTGCCAGGAGCGCAGCGTCCGGCCGAACACGCCGCCGAATCCGCGGAACCCGTCGTGGAGGGCGGCGGTCGCACCGTCCAGGCTGAGCGAGATCACCGAGGCGCCCGCTTCGCGCAGGCGGGACAGGCTCGCGGTGGTCAGCGCCGGGGTGGCAGAGGGCGACACGGCCGGGGCCAGGCCGAGTCGGCGGGCCTCGCGGACCAGGTCGTACAGGTCGGGCCGTTCGAAGGGGTCGCCGCCGGTGATGACGAAAAGCGGGGCGGGGCGGCCGAAATCGGTGACCTGGCGCATCAACCCGGCCGCCTCGTCGGTGGTCAGCTCGGCGGGGTCGCGCGCGGGCCTGGCCTCGGCCCGGCAATGCAGGCAGGCCAGCGGGCAGGCCCGGGTCGCCTCCCAGATCACGATGAACGGGGCCGAGCCGACGTCGCGGTGCACATGGCGCAGGGGGCGGGTCCGCCGCGAGCTCACCGCCCGGCCCTCCGCGGTCTCCTCGCTCATGGCCGGGGCGACGCCAACACCGCGCCCACGGTGACGAAGGCGGCGCCGGTGCCCATGAGCGCCGCGCCCAGGCCGACAGCCAGAGAGGTGACCTCCCATGCCTGGTAGGCGGTCATCAGCGAGGCGCGCAACGTCTCGCCCATGAACGCCGTCTCGCGCAGGGCGGTGAGCTTGTCGTCCTTGCCTCCGGCGGCGTGCAGTTCGGCGCTGACTTCCGCGTAGGTGCGCCCTTCGGTCGCGCGGAGCACGTTGCCGCCGATCATGTCAGCGAACGCGCGTGCCTGCGGGCCGTTCTCCACCCGTCGGCCGACGTGCGCGCCGAGCTCCGCCGGCAAGCCCTCGTCCGGAAATGTGATCTTCTGGCGGATGAGCTCGTCCCGGATCTGCCCCCTCCCCTGCAGGCCCCGGGCCGTCATGACGGCCCCGGCCGTCACGGTGGCGACACCGACGGCGCCCACCAGCGTCGCCGCCACTCCGCGCAGGTCTTTCATGAATGGTCTCGCTTTCACCCAGTAGAGGCGGACCCGCTGTACGGGCCCGCTTGGAGCGTCCAGCGTCCAGCGGGCGCGGAAAAAGGGCCTGTCGCCCCTGACCTTGCCCCCGAAAGCCCCGAAAGCGGGACGGAATGGCAACCTCAAAGACGCGGCGGGCCGCGGTTCTCGAGGGCGCGATGATCGGGCCGGGCGCGCGTGATGTCAGACGTGAGCCATACGAGACGAGTTGAAAAAATATATAGATCGGTCTACTTTCCCAGTATGGGACAGAAGGGAACAGCGACGCGGGTCCGGATACTGGCCGCGACGCAGGAGTTGGTCGAGACCGGGGGATACTTCAGCGCCGGGCTCAATCAGGTGATCGCGGTCAGTGGCGCGCCCCGCGGCTCGCTCTATTTCCACTTCCCCGACGGCAAGGATCAACTCGTCGGCGAGTCGATACGGCGTGCCGGACAGGCGATGGACGACGCCTTCGCGGACCTGGCCGAGTCCAGCGCGTCCGTGGCGGAGTTCGTCGAAGGCGTGTTGCGGCACCTGGGCGATCGATTGGAGGAATCAGGCTGGCAGAAGGGGTGTCCGGTCGCCACCGTGGCCCTCGAGATGGCCGCCGCTAGCGACCCGCTGCAGCAGGCCTGCTCAGAGGTGTACACCTCATGGGCAGCCGCTCTGCGGGCGCGGCTCGACGGGCGGCCGGACGCCGACGACCTCGCGGTCACGATCCTGGCCCTGATCGAGGGGGCGCTGCTGCTGGCCAAGGCGCACCGCAGCAGAGAGCCACTGGATCGCGTCACCGGCCCACTCGCCGCCCTGCTGCGCTGACCCGGGCCCGCCGCACGAGGCGGGCCCTTCTTTCTGCCAAAAAAATATGTAGACCGATCTATTAAGGAGTACTCATGGACGCGATCGTCTTCGGGGCGACCGGTTTCATCGGCCGTTCCCTCGTCGCCGAGCTGCTCGGCCGGGGGCAGCGGGTGGCGGCGGCCGTACGGAACGACACCCTCACCCCCTGGCTGGACTCCCAGGGCGTCGACACCGGCGGGCTGACCGTCGTGCCGACATCACCCGGCCGCTCACGGGACTGCCCCGGGTGCGCGACGTCTACAACACCGCGGCGCGCTTCGCGTTCGGCCTCGGCGTGGAGGAGGCGCGGGCGACCAACGTGACCGGGGCGCTCAACGTGCTCGAATGGGCCGCCACGCTGCCCGAACTGCGACGGCTCGTGCACATCAGCGGGTACCGGGTGAGCAACGCCCACCCGGACTACGCCAGGCTGGGCGCGTACGAGGCGTCGAAGGCCGAGGCCGATCTCGCGGTGCGCGCGCGGGCTCGCGAGCTGGACGTCCCGCTGACCATCGCCAATCCCAGCACGGTGATCGGCCCCGGCCAGCACATCGGCCTGGCGTCTCTCGTCGACGACCTGTGGAACGGACGGCTCCCCGCGCTTCCGGGCGGCCCCGACGTCTTCCTGCCGATCATCACGATCGACTACTTCTCGCGGTTCCTGGCCGAGCTCCCCACCTCGCCCGCGGGACAGGCCCACTGGGTGCTCGACGACACGACGCCGCGCCTCCCGGAGCTGGTCGGCACGATCGCCGACCACATGGGCGTGCGGGCGCCGCGCCGAACCGTCCCCGTCGGCCTCGTGCGCCGCCTGCCACGGAAGATCACCGGCGCCGACCCCGAGACGCTGTCGTTCCTGTCGACCGACCGCTACCCGACGGCCTCGGCCCGCGCTCTCGCCGAAACGGCCGGCCTGGAGATGCCTCCTGCCACCGACGCCCTCCGCGCGTGGGCCGACGACCTGGTGGCCACCCGCTTCGGCGCCGCGTCGCCGTGGCTGAGCCCGTACGGCTTCCGCGGCCGCACCTGGGCGATGGGAGACGCTCACCGACCCGCCCACGTCCTGCTGCACGGGCTGCCGATGAACGCCGACCTGTGGGCGCCCCTCGCCGCCCACCTGTCCGGCCCGATCCTGGCCCCCGACCTGCCCGGCCTGGGACGCTCGGCTCCCACCGCCCAGCCGACGGACGCGTGGCTCGCCGACCTGATGCGCCCGGTGCGGACCCGTCCCACGCTGGTCGCGCACTCGCCGGCCTGCGGGCCGGCGCTCCGCTTCGCCGTCGAACATCCCGGACGCGTCAGCACGCTTGTTCTCATCGCCCCCGCGTTCCTGCAGGCTCCGGCCCCGCGGCTCACCCGCTCAGCCCTGGCCGCGCCCATGCTGCGCCGCATGTCCCCCGCTCGCCTGGCCGCTACGCTCGGCGTTCCCGAAGGGCCGGAGGTGGCGAGCGCCGCGGCGGACCTGCGCCGTCCAGGGGTGGCGCGCCGCGTGATCGCGGCGATGCGCACGGCATTCACCGAACGCGAGACGTCACGGTCGCTGCTGGAGCGGGTGAGCGTCCCGGTCGAGATCATCGTGGGCTCGGCCGACCCGCTGGCCGTAGGCGTCGACCACCCGATCACCGAGATCGCCGACGCCGGGCACTACCCACAACTCACCCACCCGGCTCAGGTCGCCCGTCACCTCGGGCTGGTCTCCGACCCGACCGTTGTTCAGGATCAGCGGGGTGAGCTGCCGGTTGATCTGGACGTAGCGGTCGGTGAGGGTCGCGGCGTCGGGGTCGTCTCGTACGCGAATCCGGTGCCGGGCCCGTCATGACCGGAGGTGCGCAGGCCCAGGCCGCCGAACTCACAGCCCACTGGGGTCGGTCTTCAAGAGACGATCACGCGCCGGGAAGACCGAGGGAAGGTTGCAGCGCCTGCGCTGCGACCTTCGCGCGGTCACGCCACCATGAAAGGCCGTTCCGCTCCGCCAGCCATCGCATGCTGTTGAGGTGGCGGACAGCGGTGGAGTGGTCGCCGACGGCCACGGCGAGCAGGGCCAGATACCAGTCGACCGGCCCCATGCACACCACCGCCGAAAGCGCGGAGATCCGCCCGCTGTACGGCAGCAATGTCGCGTAACCGGCTCGGCAGTCCTCCGTCTTCCCGAGGGCCGCTCTGGCGGCGGCCTGCAGGCATGTCGTGGACAACCATGACCAGTCGAAGGGCGGCGAGGGCCATCCGTCGGCGACGAGCGTGCCCGCTTCCTCGTGGCGACCTTGGGCACACAGCTGAAGGATCCGGGCGTCGTGGTCCATCGTCGGGTGGATGCCCACGATGGCGTCGATCAGCGGCCCCGCCTCCCCGATGGCGCCCTCCTGGTAGCCCGACGCCAGGCGCCCCATGGCGACCGCCGGCCCGGCATGCCAGACCCCGATCTTCTCGGCCTGGTCTTCCGCCTGTCTACGCAATGTCTCGGCGTCGTCGAAGCGGCCGTCGAGGGCGAGCCGGTTGGCGGTCCACATCGTGTGCTGGAGACGCGACCAGGGCAGTGGCAACCGCTCCAGCAGCTCCTCGCACCGCGCCGCCGCCCGATCCGCACCGGCCACGTCGAACAGCTCCAGCCGGTTGTGGGTGCGCATCATCTGAGCCAGCAACTCGAACGCCGGTGCCTGCAGACTCACCGCCAGATCGTGCAACTCGTCGGCGATCTCCGTCAGCTCCTCCAGGTGCAGAGGCTGGGGCAATGCCAGATGCCGCGCGTTCAGCATCCGCATCAGCAGATACGGGTCGCCCAGGCGGCGGGCCATCGCCACGGCCCGTGCCGACAGCTCATCACCGCGTGGGTCACCGCTGCCGTCGTAAAGCTCCTGAGCCAGGCTGCCCAGCAACCGCGCCCGCTCCGGACTGTCGCCCTCCCCCAGCGCTTCCAGCGCCGTCTCGAAACGGCGCACCAGGTGCAGCTCGACCGCCTCGTACGGATCCCGTAGCGTCCACAGCGCGGGGGCATCCAGCGCGGTCAGCGCATACGCGGCCAGCTCCGGACGGGCCGGGGCCCGATCCGCGGCGTGCACCGCCTCCGCCCTGGCCCGCCGCGCTCCTATCGCATCCCCCGCCTCCAGCAACGCCCGCACCTGCCGCAACAGCAACTCCACATGAGTTTCCGGATCTCCTCCGGAGGCGTCATGCGCCTTGATCGCTGACGCCCACCAGGCCGCCGCCTCCTCGTAGGCCAGACGCAGACCTGCCTGCTCCGCGGCTGCTGTGGCACACCGCACCGCTTCCTGGTAGGCGGCGGGGCCGGCCTCGACCGCGTGATACGCGATCGCTTCCACGTCAGTGCCGGGCCGCAGGGACAGGGAGATCATGATCTCCCGATGGATCACGGCCTTGCGAAGTGGAGGAATGTCACAGATGAGGGTCTCTCGCACGAGGTCGTGGGTGAAGGCCATCCGTGCGGCCTGAGGAACGAGCAACCCGGCCTGCGCAGCCTCATCCAGCAGCTCATACGCCTCCGTCGGGCCGACTTCCGCGACCACCGAGGGGTCGAATTCGCGGCCGATCACCGCGGCGATCCGCAAGACCTCGCCCGCCTGCGGCCCCAACGCGGCCAACCGCTGACGAATCAACTCCGCCACCGCATCAGGCACCTCCTCCAACGAGCGCCCCTGAGCCAACAACCGCACACTCTCCCGCACGAAAAACGGATTCCCCCTCGTGCGATCGATCAGACGACCCACAAGCCGGCCATCCACCTCCACCCCCATCTCCCGCGCGATCTCCCCCACCGCATCGGAACCCAAGCCCCCCAACCGAACCCGCACCAACCCATAACCAGCAAAACGCCCCAACACCTCATCGACCCCAGGCCGCGGCGCCCCATCCCGAAATGCCGTCACCACCGAGATCGGCACATCCTGAGCCATCCCCCCGACCAACGCCACCACATCCCGCAACAACTCCAGCGACGCCGGATCCGCCCACTGCAGATCATCCAGAACGATCACCAACGGCCGCACCCGCGCCGCCGCCACCAACCACTGCGCGATCGCCCGATTACGCCGCAACAACGCCCCATCCGCCGGCCCCACAGGCTGCTCATCATCCAGCAACCCCGCCAACGCCGACCGATCCGGCGGCGGACACTCCCGCTCCAACGCCCCCAACACCTGCAACCACGGCCACAACGCCGGCGTCCCCTGCGTGTCATGACAGCGACCCCACACCACCACATGCCCCACACCGGCACACCAGGCAGCCAACGCCTCCAACACGCACGTCTTACCGATACCCGGCTCCCCGCTGACCGCCGCGACCGCCACCCCACGCCGCGCCGCCCGCGACACCAACGCCGACAACTCCCCCA